>NZ_JBIXJM010000143.1:0-1736 GCF_044752445.1 Wolbachia endosymbiont of Drosophila barbarae
CTTTGCCTTTTTTCCTGCTTAGTAAATTTCTTAAACACTTGCGGTGTAGGTTAGTTGCAAGTTAAAAGCAGCTAAATCGCTCTTAATCAAGCGTTTTAGAATAAAAAAAACGCCGATATTTTAGTACATAGTAAATAGCCAACCACCATGGGGCTTCTTTTGCCTTTTTTTTATTTAGTAAATTTCTTAAATATTTATGGCTAAAGCAATTTAAGAGACCGAAAATGGTGTCATTTCAGTGCCCCTGTAATGTCATCCCAGTGCCCTGACTACTTGGATCCAGGAATTTTATTAAGTTGGTGAGCATAAAAATAGCTGTTTTACGTTAAAATACAATGTTTTGATGATTATGGAAAGGTTGGATTCCAGTGCTAAGCACTGGAATGACATCCTCCCTTATGGAAATTGCTCTCAAATCACAATGTTCGTACAGCTATGGAATGAATCGCGGTATGACGGTTATCAGTAAACATGAATTACTTTAGCTATGCAATCAGGCTTCCTAAAAACACTTTGTAGCCAATCAATTCTTGAGTATAAAAAGAATTCCTTTAATAATAAGGTATGCTAATCAGGAATTTAATAAAACAAGCAACTCAAGTAGGAAGCAGTGAAAATGCAATACGGTATGTCGAATATCTCTATCAATTTGAGAAGTTCAGGAACACATTAAACCTCACTTTATCACTAATAAAGCAAAACAGGCTCTCATTTGAAATATACCAAGAGGGATTAGTGGATATGGAAGAGGGAGTGTGTAAGACAATCAGGTCTTCTGGTGTAAATAGATATGTTATTGTGCTAAGAAGGTCAAACCCATATATTATAGTGCATGAACTTTCACATATGGTTGAAAATGAACTGAACTTAAGTTTAGAACAGGAATTTCTCCATAAAGTTTATCAAGATATTGAGCAGAACTTAAAGCAGTCAAATATTCTTGTGCAGAAAATTATCGGCCAAGTCATATTTAAGGGGATAAAGGCTTATCAAACTGCAAAATCACGCGCATCTGAATTATTTGCACGCTATTTTGAGCTATTTGCTTGGGCGCAGGAGGTTTACCCTAAAGATAAAGAATACTTAATCCGCACTCAAGATTTAAACAAAGTTTTTCTTGCTACTGACCAATGGAAAAAGAGCTACCTGGATCCACAAATAATGGAGAGAGTAGATAAAGAAATCAAGGAATACAGCAAAAACTGTCTTTAAAGATGTAACCAAAGTGCAAAGCAGTTGGACTAACAAATTTTCTCCTGGGGGCAAAAAAATTAGCTCTATATTTGGAGATGATGATTAGCTTATAGTGCAGGTTTTCCTACGTCATACCGCCGCGAACCGTCATACCGCGATTCATTCTTTTGGTGTACGAACATTGCAATTTGCAGGTAATTTGAGTAGTAGATGGTGTCATTCCAGTGCTTGACACTGGAATCCAGGAATTTGGATTGGGCACTAAGTTGGTAAGCATAAAAGTGGCTGATCTTATGTTAAAACATAACGTTCTTGATGAGATTACGGCAAGGCTGGATTCCAGTGTCAAGCACTGGAATGACACCATTTGCTGTGCAGTTTACCTTTAAGAATGAATGTTCGTACAGTTGTGCGCGGTATCTCATCAGCTAACACGTAGCGGAATGACGGTTGTTGGTAAATCTTTTAGCTATAGAAGTTATAGCATTTCTCATAATAGTCCGAACAGGTCATAGGAAGGCAGAATCAACAGCACGACGAAA
>NZ_JBIXJM010000144.1:0-142 GCF_044752445.1 Wolbachia endosymbiont of Drosophila barbarae
ATCCCCGAGTTAGCTAGTCTTTTACTATCTCTGTCGAGTATTGGCATTTTTTGATGTCTTGTAACGCTTTGTAAGCGCGTTCAGCTTATTTAGATAAAAATCTAGATGTAGATGAAGTTTTGTAAAGACATACAGTATCTAT
>NZ_JBIXJM010000144.1:158-11505 GCF_044752445.1 Wolbachia endosymbiont of Drosophila barbarae
AACATAAGACGCCGATACATTAAGTAATCCTTACCTTTTAATCTGCAGATTGGCGAAAGCAAATACAATAGCTTCACTATCATGATAAGGGCGCTGGTGGAGTTTGTCAAGCAACTTTCTATATAATATTTTCTAAAATAAATAGACTTCTCGCATCCAATTTCGGTAGCGCGCGACACACAACTGCAATGACAAGGTTTTGTAAGATAAACATCATATTCACACGAAGTACTTGACTTCACTTGTACTAAGAAGCATTTTATATATGTTGTGTGCCCGTAGCTCAGCTGGATAGAGCAACAGCCTTCTAAGCTGTGGGTCGTAGGTTCGAATCCCACCGGGCACACTCTTTTATCAATACTTTCTATAAATCTTCAAGTACTCTGGCACCACATTTTCAATTGCTAATGGTCGAACCTTCATTGTTTCAAGGTCAACTGACTTTTCGATTGAACTATTCATCATAACTTTCACCTGATCTTGAGTAAGCATAGGGTTCGTATCTCCGGTTATTGGTTTTAGCAGCATAGAAATAATTTTATTTTCTAAAAAGAAAGCTATTAACTTTGCCATTGGAAAAGATACATTGATCAACAAACACTTTCTGTTAGTAACATTCAGAATAAACTTCAATAAGCTTTTGAAAGAGTAAACCTTTGGTCCACCCATGTTATAAATTTTCTTGTCTTGCTTATTAAAACTGATAATACGATATACCACTTCAGCTAAGTCTGTTACACATATTGGCTGAAATTTAGTTGTTCCATTGCCAATTAGTGGTAAGAAAGGAAGAATAGTTGCTAATCTTGCAAATTTATTAAAGAAGTTGTCTTCTTTACCAAATACAAGGCTTGGCCTAATTATTATTGCTTTTTGAAATGCTGAAGTTACAGCTTTTTCACCTTCCAATTTACTTTTGGCATATTTTGACAACTTGCTATTTTCTATTCCCATAGCAGAAAAATGTATCATCATAGGTACATTTTTCATTTTTGCAGCTTTTGCTATCCTTTCAGCTATTTTAACGTGAACAGCGTAAAAATCGTGCTTTTTTGCTTCATATAATATTCCCACTAAGTTTATAGCTACATCACATTCTTCCATACCATCCAGAACTGATTTTTCATCAAAAAAATCGCCTTTAAATATTGATATTTGTCCTAAATTGCCACACAATTTTAAACAAGCAGCTTTTTCCTGATTACGAGTGAATATCTTTATTAAATATCCTTCTGCTGCCAAGCGTCTTACGATGTGTTTCCCTATAAACCCCGTTCCACCAAAAATAATTACACGTTTTATCACAATTAAAGTTCCTAATAATTTGTTACTGTAAATTAATACAATGATTTCGCTTAATATTTTATTACGAATTCCCGTACAATAAGATCCATTTTCATTCCTCGTGAGCCTTTAACTAGAATTGCGTCATTATTCTGAATAATGTTAGCTAAATCACTTTTCAATTGATTAGAATCATTAAAATGCGTGCCTCTTATATTATCTGGCAAAAACTCATGCAATTCTAACATAAATTTACCAACTGTATAAACTTTATCTACATTATTTTCTGTGATAACCTTAACCAGATCTGTATGAAATTTTATGCTTTCATCACCAAGTTCCAACATATCACCAAGCAAAGCTACTTTTCTCTGATTAGAATATGTACTCAAAGTTTTTATCGCAGTTTTCATCGAAGCAGGGCTGGCGTTATAGGAGTCATCAATTAAATGTATATATTTTCTATTGTATTTGACCTTATGAATATTGCCTCTACCTTTCGTTACACTAAAATTCTTAAGTGCAAGTGGTAATTTTGATAAATCAAGTCCGAGGCTCTGCACAACTGCTGCTGCAACAAGTAGCGAATAAGCAAAATGCTCACCTTGCACACGTAAATTACAGTTTATAGTTTGATTATCACTCAGCCTGATTTTTAAATTTAGCCCGTCATCATTTCTTATTAGGTCCAACAAACAAACTTCAGCATTTTTATCTTTACCGAAGCTTATTACATTTCTATTGGCATGTGATGAGAGATAATCATAATATTTATTATCTCTGTTCAAAATCAAAGTACCGTTATTTTTCATACCATACAGAATCTCTAACTTCGCTTGTGCAACGTCAAATAGTGATGAAAAATTTTCAGTATGTGCAGGTTCGATGTTGGTAATAACTGCAATATTCGGATTACTAATCTTTGATAATTCTTTTATTTCACCAGCTTTATTCATTCCCATTTCAAGGATTAAGTACTGGCAGTTTTTTGGAGCTTTTAGAATTGTCAAAGGCAATCCTATATTATTATTTAAGTTACCTTCGTTTGCATGGGACACTCCATATTGCGATAAAACAGTGTGCAGCATATCCTTTGTAGTAGTTTTCCCGACACTGCCTGTAATTGCAATAACTTTAGCGTCAACAAGAACATTTCTAATATAGTATGATGCCATATCGTGCAAAGCTTTCAGGGTATCTTGTACAATAACGAGAGGAAAATTTTTATATTTACCCTCACTTACTATTGCAGCTACTGCCCCTTTTAAAAACGCTTCATGCAAAAAATTATGGCCATCAAAATTCTTTCCCTTGAGTGCAATAAATAAATCACCTTTTTTTATGCTTCTTGTATCCGTTGAAATATTTGAGCTATGTATCCAATTACAACCATTTACGTCTCTTCCGCCAGTTGCATCAATGATATTATTTGTGCTCCATTTAAACATAATTTAGAGAGTATTCTTTATAATAAATTGAACAATAAAAGTAGCGAAAATACTACATGTTTTAGACAATGTACAAATAATGGTTGCAATCCCTATAATTCTATCTTATAATGAATATAGAAGTTTAAATTTTTTCGTCTATAATTAAAATGTATTTAGTTGTAGAAAGTACCTTGGAGGTATGTATGTTCACAGGAAAAAATGAAAAATCTACTTCTATACTAGCTAAAGTTGGTAATGCAGCTTCGGGAGTAGGAAGTTTTCTGGGTAGAGGTGTAAAAGTTCTAGTCAAGGGTGCAGTGTACCCTATATGGCCAAAGAATTGGTTTAAGTCCTGGGATGAAATGCGGCACGACATAAAAAATGGCGGACGTTCTATTATTGGCAACCCACTTGAAGAATATGATCCACCTATAGAAACCACACAAGCTAGTGAGGATCTTGGTGTCCAAATAATGGAGCAAAAGAAAGGAACAGGAAAGGTAACTTTTTTAGCATCAAGGACTCTGACAGGGGATATACCCTATTTGACGCCAGAACGATTAGGTGAAATAAAGCAAAACCTGCCAAATGTAACTATCTTTAAAGAAGAAAACAAAGTTGTAATTGAAGTTGATGTTAAAAAAATAATTGAAGACATCAAAAAGAACAATCCAGGAATTGATGAGAAAAGAATAAAAGAGCTTGCTCTTGAAAAAATTGCTGAAGGAGCTGAAGGAGTTGGTGGCAACCTTAAAAAGCTAGCAAAAATTACTGGCGGAGAATTTAAAGTTCACACAGACTTAAAATTGCTGTATGGTATTGCAGAAAAATTGTATAAGGAATATGATGATCAAAAGCAGTCATCAGACAAAGTTGTGAAGTCTGATGTTGGTCAGCCTTCAGAAACTATAGCTTCAGGTGAGAAAAAATGGGCGCAAGAAGCTATAAAAGCAGGTAAGTCGCAAAGTTGTGGAATGCAAAAATAAGTTATAGGGGAGTATTATGAGTGAAGCTAAAAAAATAGAGGAAAGACATCATAGTCTAACTGTTCCTGGGGATATGTATCACTTACAACCAGGAGTTATTACTGGAAAAAGGGTAAGTGGAATAGAACCCTTTTTGAAAGAACAGCAGGACATGGTAAAAGTAAGGGAACTTGTAAGCTCTTTAAATCTTGAAGATGCTTCTGGTGAAGCGATAAAACCACTATCTACACCTAATGTAGAGAAAAACGAAGAAAGAGGGAAAGGTCGCTCTTAAAATATGAGCAATGAAGTTTATGATAGCGATAACATCTTTGCTCAAATATTAAGAGGTGAGTTACCTTGTGAGAAGGTACATGAAAATGAAAATGTACTAGCTTTTCATGATAAGTACCCTGACGCACCAGTTCATATTTTAGTTATATCAAAAAATCAATATATTTCATATGATGATTTCATTCTAAAAGCTCCTGAAGAGGAAATAGCGGATTTCTTCAAAACTGTAAGAGAGATAGCACACAAATATAATCTAGAAAAAACAGGATATAGATTAGTCACTAACTACGGTGAAAATGGAGAGCAGGTTGTACCACACTTTCACGTGCATATTTTAGGTGGTAAAAAGTTAGGAAAGCATGTAAACTCATAGTGTTATATGTTTTGTTAAATGAGCGAATATTTAACCATAGTAATCTTTATCTGCGTATCAATTGTAGTATCTTTTGCTTTAGGTATATTGCCTATGTTTCTTGCAGTGAGTAAGCCAGATGGTGAAAAGCTTTCCACATATGAGTGTGGCTTCAATCCACTATCCAGTGCAAGAAAAAATTTTGACATTAAATTTTATCTAGTTTCAATATTATTTATAATATTTGACTTAGAAATTGCTTTTCTTTTTCCTTGGGCTGTTTCTTTATCTAAGATAAGCTATGGTGGATTTTGGTCTATGATGGTATTTCTTGCAATACTCACTATAGGTTTTATCTATGAATGGTGTAAAGGTGCATTAGAGTGGGAGTAGTTTATGACAAATCAAATTCTATCTAATGATGACTGGGGTCGTTATAAAAAAGAAGGGTTTCTTGTCACTAAATTTGGTGATTTAACAGATTATGTAATGAATTGGGCAAGGTCTGGTTCATTGTGGCCAATGACATTTGGTCTTGCATGTTGCGCAGTTGAGATGATGCATACTGCATCCAGCCGTTATGATCTTGATAGATATGGTATAATGTTTCGTGCAAGCCCACGTCAATCAGATGTGATGATTGTTGCTGGCACACTAACTAATAAAATGGCAGCAGCATTGCGCAAGGTTTATGATCAAATGGCAGACCCGAAGTATGTTATTTCCATGGGAAGTTGTGCAAATGGTGGTGGTTATTACCATTACTCTTATTCAGTAGTCCGAGGCTGTGATAGAATTGTGCCAGTTGACGTGTATGTCCCTGGATGCCCACCAACCGCTGAGGCGTTGCTATATGGAATGCTATGCCTACAAAACAAAATAAAACGGACTCGGAATGGATAAAACTGCAAAGTATATACAAAAAAAGACCAAATGCGAGTGCATTCAAAAAGATGATGGCATTATTGTAATATATTCAACTTTAGATGAAATTGAAAAGTACCTATTCTTTCTACGTGATGATGAAAAGTGTAGGTTTGAACTATTAGTTGATATTTTTGGGGTTGACTATCCAAATAGAGAGAAGCGTTTCGAGCTAATATACAATCTGCTCAGCATTGTGCATAATATTAGAGTACACATAAAGCTTCAGTTATGTGAAAGCGACATGCCTCCAAGTGTAGCGAAGATATTTAGTACGGCTTTGTGGTTTGAGCGTGAAGTGTTTGATATGTATGGAATAGAGTTTTCTGATCACCCTGATTTGCGTAGGATTCTAACAGACTATGGATTCAAAGGTCATCCAATGTTAAAAGATTTCCCTCTCACTGGTTATGAGGAAGTAAGATATGATATAGAGACAAAAAAGGTTGTGTATAATCCTATAGATTTACCGCAAGATTTTCGTATGTTTGATAGCTTATCGCCTTGGGAAGGTAAAACCATAAAAGTAAATACAAAGGAGTAGAAAATGACAGTACAAAGAAAAAAAATATCTTTAATCGGTGCAGGAAATATCGGTGGAACTCTCACCCATATGATTGCACTAAGGGAACTCGGTGATGTTGTTTTACTTGATATTAGTGATGGAATACCACAAGGTAAAACACTCGACATAGCAGAATCATCCCCTATTGATGGATTTAATGTCAATATTACTGGCACAAATAGGTATGAAGATATAAAAAACTCCGATGCAATTATAATAACCGCTGGCATCGCTAGAAAACCTGGAATGAGCAGGGATGACCTCCTGCAAACCAATGCTAAAGTAATGAAGGAGGTTGGCGAAAATATTAAAAAATATTCTCCAAACGCGTTTGTAATAGTGGTTACCAACCCTTTGGATGCCATGGTTTCAGTGGTGCATAAATTTTCAAACCTCCCAACTAATATGATTGTTGGCATGGCAGGAGTGCTTGATTCTTCCCGTTTTCGTTACTTTCTTGCAAGTGAGTTAAATATCTCAGTTGAAGATATATCTGCTTTTGTGCTTGGAGGACATGGCGACACTATGGTACCACTAATCAATTGTGCTTCAGTTGCTGGAGTTCCACTTACTCAAATTATCGATATGGGTCTTATCACACAGAAAAAAGTCGATGAAATAGTTGAACGCACTCGCAATGGCGGTAAAGAAATAGTTGATCTGCTTAAGTCTGGATCTGCATACTACGCTCCTGCATCTTCAGCTATATGCATGTTAGAATCATATTTAAAAGATAAGAGGCGCATATTACCATGTGCTGCTTACCTTAATGGTGAATATGGTGTAGAAGAGTTGTTTATTGGTGTTCCTGTAATTATTGGAAAAAACGGAATTGAAAAGATCCTAGAAGTTAAAATGAATGATAGTGAACAAGAAATGTTTAATAAGTCTGTAAACTCGGTGAGAGAGCTGGTGAAATCTTTAGGTTCATAAGCAAATTAATGGTTTTATAGAGCTTCTTTATAGCTCAAACAGCCTAAAAAAGTTGCTTGTGGTTACCTTCGCTACTTGTTCTGGTGACTCATTCCACAACTCTGCCAAACAATCAACAACGTATTTCACCATTGCTGGTTCATTCTTTTTTCCCCTATAAGGCTCAGGTGATAGATATGGTGCATCAGTTTCGACTAAAACACGCTCGCGTGGTACATTTTGTGCAATTTCTCTGAGTAAGCTCGCATTTTTAAAAGTAATAATTCCAGAAAATGAAATATATAACCCCAAATCTATAGATTGATCAGCAAGTTCTTTAGAGGAAGCAAAGCAGTGCATTACTCCACTAAAAGCACCGGCTTTCATTTCTGACCTTAACATATCGATCATCTCATTATCAGCGCTTCTTGTGTGAATAACTAAAGGTAGTCCAGTTATTCTTGACGCTTCTATATGTAATGCAAAACTTTTTTTCTGATTGTCTTTGTTGTCAGATTTATAAAAATCTAACCCGGTTTCACCGATACTAATTACCTTTTGATTTTTGGTAAATTCAACTAATTCATCAACATGTATACACTCACCGTTTTCTATAGCAGCATCAAGCGGATGTATACCAACAGAGGAGTAGACCTGATCATAGGATGAAGAAATTTTTAATAACTTAGGAACATCGTCAATGCTTACGCATATGTTATGCAAAACCTTTACACCATTTTGCTCTGCCCTTGAAATTACTTTTGGTATTTCATCGTCAGAAAAATAAATCAAGTGGCAATGAGAATCTACTATCATGAGCTTATTGTTGAGGCTTTTATTATAGAAGAAAACTCTTCTATCACTGTTTTATAAACTTCTTTTTTAAATGATATAGCACTGGCTACTAAACTATCTATACCTTGCCAACGCCACTCTTTGAACTCTGGATGACCAGTATAATTAATATCAATGTCCTCATCCTCTCCGCAAAACTTCATTAAGAACCACCTTTGCTTTTGACCAGAATATTTTCCATTCCAGCATATTGGTATAACTTCTTCAGGCAAGTTGTAGTATATCCAATCCTTGCTTTTAGTTATAACCTTTACTTTATTAGTACCAACCTCCTCTAGCAACTCACGTAACGCTGCTTGTTCCAGTTCCTCACCATCATCAACACCTCCTTGTGGCATCTGCCAGTAAGAATCGCTATCAAAGCGTTTTCCAATAAAGGCATGTCCTTGTCTGTTAAATAGCATTATGCCAACACAAGGACGGTACTTATCTTTCTGCTCAACCACAAGTACGCTCTGTTTTTAAATGATTTGTTACAGAAGTTTTAATTAATTTTCCATTTTTTTCTTTCTTCATCTCTTCAACAATTTTCTTTGCAACTTCCTTTGCACTCAAGTTCGAGTTATCAATTTCAAGCGAACCCTCAGGTATAAATAGCCTTTTCCCTTCAATTTTCTTTATAGCAAAATCCGGATCAGTAATTTTATTTTCCTGATATCTCTCTTCTGATTGGACACGTCTTACTAGTTTTTCATTATTACAATGTAATACTACAGAAAAAATTTCCATGTCCATTTTTTTACTTAAATTTACCACTGAGTTATATAATCTTTGGTCATAGGGATCACCCTCTATCAATTCATTTGTAAATATATAATGTTTTGATTTTACGTAGTGTTTTTCCAGTATTGCTAATACATTTTCCCTAACTGCAAAAATTTTTTCCCATAGGTCATCTGGAACTTCAGCGTTTTGTAATTTAACAATATCAAATATAATATTATTGAATAGATTATTGCTTACTATTACTGCACCAATGATTTTACACAGTTCCTTTGCAGTAGTAAACTTACCACTGCCTGGAAAGCCGATTAAGTAGATGAGAGTCTTGCCCATAATGAATACTAGTAAAAAGCTATTTTCAATTATATAAAAAGTATATACATTGTACATGCTAAAAACATGATGATAAAATAGATGCAGGTAATACCTTTAACAAGTAGTTGCGTTGAAAATAGTTCATATTTAGAAATTTTGAGTATATAATTATAAATGAATCATATAACCTGTAAACAATGCTTAGCGATATGGAATCGATAAGAAGTACAATTGAAGAGATAATAGATCAAAATAAAGGTCATGATATAGTAACTTTTGATGTGCAGAATAAAACCGTTATTGCAAAATATATGATTATTGCATCTGGTGATTCAAGCCGTCACGTTAAAGCTTTAGCTGAGCACGTAATAAAAAGCCTCAAGCCACATGATAAAATAGATGTAGAAGGTATGGATGAAGGCAATTGGGTAGTTTTGAATTTTCAAGGCATAATGGTTCACATATTCAGGCCGGAAGTAAGGGAGTATTATAAAATAGAAGAGTTATGGAACTGATTGCCTGGATAGCTGGTGCACAACTGCACAAACGTTGTAATTTTGAAGGCAACTCCTGCACAGGTAGTGGTGTCATGAAAGTAGCTGACACTGGAATCCAGTTTTTCATGCAATTTCATCGAAAACGTTGTATAGTGTGCTTGTTTATAATTAAGTTCCAGTGTCTGGGCACTGGCTTCTCTATTAGGGTTACCTTCGGCATTAATGACAGGATAGACTGGGATTTATAAAATGAAACACGCATCTGAATTTTTAAATTTCATCCAAGAAAGAGGGTACCTATACCAATGCACAAACATTGAAGGACTAGATCAATTATTATTGCAGAGCAATTATATAGTTGCATACATTGGGTTTGATTGCACAGCACCAAGTCTTCATGCTGGTCACCTAATTCAGATTATGATGCTCTGTCACCTACAAAAATTTGGTTATAAGCCGATAGTCTTACTTGGAGGTGGCACAACAAAAATTGGTGACCCATCCTTCAAAGATAAAGCAAGAAGCATCTTGCCTGTAGAGAACATCAATCAAAATACATCCAGTATAAGGAGAATATTAGAAAAAATGGTGTCTTTTAATGACAGCAAGACTGGTGCAATGATAGTAAATAACGCAGATTGGTTGGATAACATAAAATACATAGATTTTTTGCGTGATATAGGAGCTTATTTTTCTGTGAATCGTATGCTAAGTTTTGATAGTGTGAAAACCAGGCTGGATAGAGAGCAAACCTTAAGCTTTCTGGAATTTAATTACATGCTATTGCAAGCTTACGACTTTATTGAATTAAACAAAAAATATGATTGTCGTCTGCAGATTGGAGGGTCAGACCAGTGGGGAAATATAGTAAAAGGAATTGAACTTGGAAAAAAGTTGAATTTACCTGAGCTATTTGGCCTTACCATGCCTCTTTTATTAAATGCACAAGGAAAAAAAATGGGCAAAACTGAAAGTGGAGCAGTGTGGCTTGATGATAATATGCTAAAGCCTTACGACTACTGGCAATATTTTCGCAACGTTGATGATCAAGATGTTGGACGTTTTTTAAGATTGCTCACTGATGTGCCAATTGATGAGATTAGAAAATTAGAGTCTTTAAAGGATCAAGAAATAAATGAAGCAAAAAAGGTCTTGGCAACAGAAGTGACAAAAATATGTCATGGTGACAAAGAAGCGGAACTTGCACAATTTGCTGCAATTTCTGCTTTTGAGAATGAAGATAGCTCACTACTTCCTGATTACATCATAAAAAAAGAACAAGTGGCAAGCGGCATATCCTTAGTAGACCTACTACATGACACCGGTTTTGAACCTTCAAAAGGCGCTGCAAAGCGTTTAATACAGGGCAACGGATGCAAGATTAATGATAATGTTGTAAACAATATTGATCATGTAATAAATTTCGAGAGCTTTAAAGATCAGCCATTTATAAAATTATCTGCAGGAAAGAAACGCCATATAAAAGTTGTGGTAGATTAGGTCTCGAAGTAAGAAAACAAATTTTATACAAGTGAGAAATTAGATATGGAGCAAATTTTCAAAATTCGAGAATTATGTATAAAACAACTGGAAAGATAGTAGAAAGCGAAATTCTATTATATATAGCTAAAGTGGCTTAGGTTTACCTACAATTTGAAAAACAACAAATTCGTCATTCCGCTACTCATTAGCGGAATCTATACCGCGAATGAATCCATAACTGTACGGACATTGCAATTTGGGCCTACCAGGAGGGCAATGCCTCTTATCCAAGTACCCTCTTCTTGTCATCCCAGTGCTTGACACTGGGATCCAGGAATTTTATTAAGTTGGTAAGTATAAAAGTAGCCGTTTTATGTTAAAACACAACGTTCTTGATGAGATTACGGCAAGGCTGGATTCCAGTGTCAGCTACTTTCATGACACCATTTGCTGTGCAATTTACCTTCAAAAATGAATGTTCATACAGTTATGGAATGAATCGCGGTATGACGTAGTGAAACCTTTCTTGAGTTAGCTATAGCACTATAAAATTGTCCGCAGGGCCATATATAGCTCTTTTCATAGAAGTCCGGATGTGATAAGATAAGGATAGAAGATGATAAGGAGGTTGAGTGCCAGCAGCATATAGTTATGACTTAAGGAAAAAAGCAATGGAAGCGCTAGACGAAGGAGAAAGCAGAGAAACAGTGGCAGCAAGATTTAAAATTGGACGAACTACTTTATGGGAG
>NZ_JBIXJM010000145.1:0-5600 GCF_044752445.1 Wolbachia endosymbiont of Drosophila barbarae
CTTTGCCTTTTTTCCTGCTTAGTAAATTTCTTAAACACTTGCGGTGTAGGTTAGTTGCAAGTTAAAAGCATCTAAATCGCTCTTAATCAAGCGTTTTAGAATAAAAAAAACGCCGGTATTTTAGTACATGGTAAATAGCCAACCACCACGGGGCTTCTTTTGCCTTTTTTTTATTTGGTAAATTTCTTAAACATTTATAGTTACAATTTAAGAGCCCGTAAAGGGTGTCATTCCAGTGCCCCTGTGATGTATTCCAGTG
This sequence comes from Wolbachia endosymbiont of Drosophila barbarae, assembly GCF_044752445.1. NCBI lineage: Bacteria > Pseudomonadati > Pseudomonadota > Alphaproteobacteria > Rickettsiales > Anaplasmataceae > Wolbachia > Wolbachia endosymbiont of Drosophila barbarae. The sequence goes on from NZ_JBIXJM010000145.1 coordinate 260, forward strand.
CTTGACACTGGAATACAGTTTTCCATATAATCTCATCGAAAATGTTGTAACCACTTTCCATGCTAGTTTGCTTGTGAACAAGCAAACTTTTCTGGATCCCAGTGTCTGGGCACTGGGATGACAAGAGAAGGTACTAGCCTGACACCCTGACAACCGTCATCCCGCTGCTTGTTAGCGGGATCTATGCTAATGCCCTTTTATTCTTTCAATTATGTTATTTGCATTTAAATCTGTCTGTTCCGCAACTTCAGTGAATACAGTTGAATACTCCCTAAAACTGATCGTCATAACTTTACCCTACTTTGAATAATATTTTGATCATTACATATTGTAACAAAAAAAAAATCAACTCATTTCTTCTAACGGCTCTATATTAAAGATAGAAAGTCCAGAAGCAATGACGTGTGCTAAGGCTTGGACAAGTTGCAGCGGTGAGATCTTCTTATATTTTTAATTGTGTAATCTCCTGTGTTTGTAAATGTTTTTTCTATGCCCCACTGCAGTAATAAGTACTCTGCACTCTGAATGATTTATGCTGTAAATTATACAGTAGTTGCTAACCCTTATCCTATATTGCCCTCTAAAGCTATGACATAAAGGCTTTCCTAGATTAAAAGGATCAACTGTAAGGCGTTTCTTTATGGCCTCCTGAACCATTAATTTAATCTTTGCCGGAAGAGCTGGAATTTCTTTTTCAATAACATTTTTTAAGAATTTTATAGTGTAAGTTTTATTTCCAGATGTTTTCATCATCCTCTACTTCTTCTTCACCTTCAGAGAGGCGATCGTCAGCTATTTTGGATAGCTCTACATCTTCTTCGAACTCTTCTTCCACTAAATCTACTAAAACTTCAGGAATAGTTTTATTTTGAGTCTCTGCCATTTCTATAAGATACTGAGCCAATTTACTGTCAAAACTTACATTAACATTGAGCTTTTTTTGACTGTGAGCCATATATTAACCAGAAAATACTACTATAAACTATAACATTTTTACTTAATTTTGTCAACTTCTCTATTCGTTGAAAAAACAATCTTGCATAAAAAAATCAACTCATCTCTTCCAAAGGCTCTATATTGAAGATAGAAAGTCCAGAAGCGATGACGTGTGCTAAGGCCTGCACGAGAAACATTCTTGCAGCGGTGAGGTTTAAGTTGTCTTCCAGTATGAAACGCATGTTTAAATCACTCTTGCCATACCCCCATAAAACGTGAAACGCTTCTGCAACTTCAAGTAAGTAGAAAGTAATTCTGTGTGGCTCACAAAGCCTTGCTGCAATTTCTACCACATCTGGCCACTTTGCTAAGGTTTTTATGAGGAAGAGCTCTCCACCTGTCCTTAAAAGTGAAGGATCTGCTGTTGGGAGCTCTTTTGGAGCATTACGCATTAACGAATGAGCACGAGCATGCGCATATTGCACGTAAAAAATAGGGTTGTCTTTTGACTGTTCTTTAACTTTAGCAAAATCAAAGTCCAAGACCATATCATTCTTGCGTGTTAGCATTATAAAACGAGTTATGTCCCTGCCAACTTCTTCCACTACATCTCTTGCTGTTAGGAAGTTTCCTGATCTTTTGGACATCTTAACAGGTTTGCCGTTCTCGAAAAAATTCACAATATTATGCAGTTTTACCTCTATTTTTGCTTGATCATCACTGAGCGCAGAGACGACTGCTTTGAGTCTTTTGACATAACCGCCGTGGTCACTACCAAGCTCTACGATCATATTGTTAAAACCACGCGATATCTTATCAAAATGGTAAGCAATATCCGAGGCAAAATAAGTCCAACTGCCGTCCTCTTTTTTCAGTGCGCGGTCAACATCATCGCCAAATTTTGTAGAGCGAAATAACATTTCTTTTCTGGAAGTCCAATTTTCACTTTCTTTGCCTTTTGGTTTCTCCAAGTACCCTTCATACACTAGACCCTTGTCAGACAATATCTTTATACTCTCTTCAATTTTGCCACTTTTTTGTAGCTCATACTCTGAAGTAAAAACATCATGACTTACTCCAAGTAAGTTCATGTCTTCCTTTATGATTTCTAAGATAGAACTTAAAGTATAGTCTCTAATCACTTGATTATCTTGCTTTTCTAGAAGCTCTGCGCCATATTTTTTGGCCAGCCCAGTCCCTATTGGTTTTAAATATTCACCTGGGTATAAACCTTTTTCGATGCTGATTTTTTCTCCCAGAGCTTCTTTGTACCGCAGATATACTGACTTTATTAGTGTATCTATCTGCGCTCCAGCATCATTAATATAGTATTCCTTAGTAACTTTATAACCAACTTTTTTCAATAAATTTGCCAGAACGTCACCAAATACTGCCCCTCTTGCATGACCAATATGCAGTGGACCAGTTGGATTTGCAGATACAAATTCAACATTAATGGCCTGATTGTTCCCTATATCTAGGGTGCCAAACTCTGTTTTTAGCTCATTTATTTGTTTTAAAATTCCATGCCACACTTCTATTTTTAAGTGCATGTTGATGAAACCAGAGCCTGCTATTTCCACTTTTGCAACTTCATCAAAAAGTTCAAATTCTTTGGCTAAAACCTCTGCAATTTCAATGGGATTCTTCTTTTCATGCTTTGCAAGCACCATAGCAACATTTGTGTAAATGTCTCCATGGACTCTATTGCTTGGAGGCTCTATGATAAAGTTTGCTGCACTTGTGCTTATAACACCCCTTTGTTTCAACTCATTCAATTTACTAAAGATTAGAGAAGAAATCTGCTTAAAAATGTTCATTCACTATATTGCTATAAAATCTATAGCAGTATAGTGAATAAGTGGGACTAGTTGAAGGTTTATCTTAACTATTTTATCTTCCTGGATCAAAGTTTATATTAAGTCGTTGCCGTAACCATGGTAAGAGAAAGCCATACCTTCGCTGTAACCATCATTACCAGCATCAGGCTCTTCAACATCATCAGTTACTACCTGATCTTCAGTTGTGATTTTATCCTTGATCGTCTCGTCTACACCCTCATCACTATAAGAAAATTTGTTAGTATATGAATAGCGATTATTGATTTTATCACTATAGTTATGTTTTAACATAGAGACCTCCTATACAGTCAAAATTGGAATTACATTAAGATAGAACAAGCTATGAATATAACGTGAATGAAAGAAACTACAGATCACGAAATTTCCGGATAACTATGGAACCATTATAAAATAATAAAATTAAAAATTTAATAATTTTAATTATAAATCTAGCATATCAACTAACGGTATGATTTAAATTTTCTTTCAATTCCACTGTATCTTCGCCAGTTTTGCATATAGCCCGTCTTTACTTATTAGAGAGTCATGAGTGCCTACTTCTTCTACTTTTCCATGATTAATTACTATAATCTTGTCAGTCTTGAGTGCGGTTGATAGCCTGTGTGTAATTACGATTGTTGTTCTGTTTTGCATTAACTTGCTCAATGCTTTTTGCACGAGGTTCTCACTTTTGTAATCAAGGGCAGAGGTTGCTTCATCCAGTATTAAAACCTGAGGATTGTTGAGTATGGCCCTTGCTATTACAATACGTTGTTTTTGTCCTTCAGAAAGTTTTAATCCTCTTTTTCCTACAAATGTATCAAATTTATCAGGCAGCTTATCAATAAATTCCATCGCATAAGCGCTGATGGCTGCTTGCTTCACTTCCTCATATTCGGCACCTGGTTTGCCATATAGTATATTTTCCATTATTGAGCAAGAGAATATCATGTGATCTTGTGGCACTAAGCCAAACAACGATCTGAGGTCATTTAGCGCAATTGACTTAATATTGTGCCCATCGATAGTAATGCTACCTTTGTTTGGATCATGAAAACGGAGCAGAAGCTTTAAAATGGTGCTTTTACCACTGCCAGATGGTCCAACAATTGATACTGCTTGACCTGCCTCTATAGAAAATGATACGTTATTTAACGCTGGCTTATCAGACTGAGATTCATAAAAAAATGTTACGCCATTAAACGAAATTCCCTTTTGAACACTACAAATTTTTATAGGATCATCGGGATCTGCTATAGAGCTTTTCATATTTTTAAATTCAAATAAACGCTCTACTATTCCAAGACCTCGTTGTAAATCACTGATATTATCGCTCAAATTATTTATAGCTCCTGCCGCAAGCGCTGAATAAAACACAAATGAGGAGAGTTCTCCAATAGTTATATTATTGCTTAAGACTTCTTTAATACCAAAAAAGAGCAAAACAACTAGTGAACCTATCACACACGTGATAACTAGAGTTACTAAAATAGCACGCAAGAGTACTAATTTTACGTATGATTTTGATACTGAGTTTAAATGTTCCTTAAAACGGATTTTTTCGTTTTCCTCGAGTACAAACGATTTGATAGTCACTATAGATCTAAAATTTTCCTCACTAAATGACGCAAGCTCACTTAATTTATCCTGGGCAAAGCGTGCATGGCTACGCACTTTTTTTCCAAGTGAGGTCATGATAATGAGTAGTATAGGTATTATTGCGGCTGCATACGCAGTTAGTTGTATATTTGTATACAATAACATAGCAACACTACCAATCAGAATCACAAAATTTCGTAATATGGTTAGTAAGCTGCTGTTTATTATTGATTGCAGCACAGAGGTATCAGTAATTAACGCTGAGATAACATCTTGTACGCCTGTGTTCTCAAAGAAACTTGGTTGCAAGTTAGTGATACTGCTATATAAGTCATATCTGATTCTTGCGATAACTTTCTCGCTGCCAATGCCAATGAAATATAACCGAGTAAATGCAGTGAGAGAAATGGCTAAAACTATAAGTATTGCAACTAATAGTTTGGTAGTAAAATCGTGCTCTGTGCCAGAATCAATTATATTGCTTAAGCCTCTGCCAAAGAGGAGGATCGTTAAGGCTGAAAATAAAACTGCAATAAAAGCTATGACAAAATAGGATAGATTAGGCTTTATATAGTAAAATAACTGCCTAATATTAGATCGCATCGTATTTTAAAGTTTCTAAAGTTAAGTATATAGATTCTAGTTTCAGGGGAAAGGGGAAAGGTGTAGTATGAAGCAATTTAGGTTCTGCAGCTGTTATAGTCCACCAAGAAAGGGTAGTAGCCCGCAGAAACGAAAAACTTGCTTGACAAACTCCGCCAGTCCTCTTATCATGGTATTGAAGGTATTCAGTTATCTTCATCTGTGCAGATTAAACAGCAAGAAAACAACGTAGTTGGCGTCTTATTTTTAATTTTTTGCACTATGTCCACCTTATGTCTTCACAACATTTCTAGGTTTTTACCTATATAAGCTGAAACGCGCTTATAAGTCGTTTAAGACAGTATAGTACGCCAATTTGCAGG
>NZ_JBIXJM010000146.1:0-2686 GCF_044752445.1 Wolbachia endosymbiont of Drosophila barbarae
TGATAAATTATATATAGGGAAGGGGGAAGATTTTAATGTTTTAGATATTCATGTGAATACAAAAGATGGAAAGGGATTTTTGGATGATTTATCAATTACGATAAAAAATCGCAACAATTTGCTAAATGTGTACGGGACATTTTATGATCTAAAATTGGGACTATTGAGCAAGTTTTCTACATTAGTTAAAAGCTACAATTTGGACAAAAATATAGGATTCAAAGGAAGCTTCTCAGTGAAAATTAATAAAAAGGATGAAATTGTAGATGGAAATATATACGTATTAAATACAGAAAGTTATTTGAACAAAAATTTGGCCTTAACTAATGTAAATATAAATTTAACATATAGTAGTGGAATTATTAGTGTAAAAAACTTCCATTTTAAGTTAAATGACACGTATCTCTCTTTAATAGGCAAAATGAACTTTGGTACAAGTCATGCTTTGCTTAGAATTAATATTAGTAAGTTTGCTGCAAAGGATTTATGTACTTATATACCAGATAGTGTAGTAAATAGTAAATTTAAAAGCTGGTATTGTAATAATATTGATGGGGATGTTTTAAATACCATTGTAAGTTTCAATGGCAAATTGGTTGATGACGATCTGTCAGACATTGTAATTGTTGCTGATATAGAAAACGGTAGCGTAAAATTTGATGAAGATTTTGAGCAAGTAAAGGAATTAAAGGGTGATTTGATCATCAAGAATAACGATCTTGAAATTACTGTAAATAGCGCTAAGTTTCAGAATTTCACTGTTAATGGTGGTGATATTGAAATGAAATCTCTAAATAAGGAAGATTCAGTTCTAACCATTAATGGCAAAGCTGTAAGTGATGCGTATGGTTTATATGAGCCTATAAGATTTAAGCTGGATGATGTGGTGAAGGTTGAAAGGGATAAAGTAAGTGGAATGGCAAAATCCGTATTTAATTTTCGCATTTTTAATCTAAATGCTGATGACAAAAAAGTAGACTTCTCAGCAAATTTTCATTCTGAAATTGACAATTTGGCCGTCTATAATGCAAGTCTTGGTAAATATGATATTAAGCTTAGTTTTGGCAGTGACTTTATAGATTTAAATGGTAGTGGTATGGTGAATAACACACAGCTATTATTTGACCTGAAAAGTAGCAATAGGAATGAAAGTTTCGCCTGGAATTTGACCGGAGATTTACCCGCTCAAATATTTAATTTTGATAGTGGCTATGTCAGTGCAAATTTAGAGTCAGTGATAAATCAAGATAAGACGGGGTATGTTAATGGTGATATAGATTTATCAGAATTTGAATCACATTCAAGCTACTTAGGGTGGAAAAATCGCTTTGAAGATCACAATAAAATTTTGTTTTCTACAAGGTTAAAAGGAGCAGGTGAATTGTTAGTAGATAAATTAGACATTGTAGGAAATGACCTAGATATAAAATTCAGCGGAAGAGTAGAAAATGGAAATTTATATTTAAATTCTAGTAGCTTTAAATTGCCTGATAATGATTTTAGTATAGAAATTGAATCAGGTAAGGAGAAAAATGCCATAACTATTTATGGTGAGGAAATTAACTTAAGTGATATTTTAGGCTTGCTTGGCAAAAACAGTAATGGATTAAATAAAGATATAGAGATTAGTATGAATGTTGACAATGTAATTATGAAAGAAGGCATCGTTATCAAAAATGCTAAGCTGAATGTAACCTGTACTAAAGGTAATTGCAATGGAAGTCAATTTACAGGGCAGTTTCTGGAAGATAGCAGCAACATACTAGCAGAATACAGTGGAATAGGGCTCGAAATATATGCGGATAATTCAGGTATGCTTTTGCGTTCCTTAGGCATTAGTAAATCAATTAAAAACGGCAAATTGTCTTTTTATCTCTCTCCTCAGAGAGAAAGTGGAGAACATTATGGTACGTTATCCATTAGCAATTTCTACATCAAAGATGCTCCACTACTTACTACTTTATTGTCGATGTCTTCATTGCCTGGCATTGTAAATGCCATAAAAAATGAAGGTGTATACTTTTACAAATGTAATGCACCTTTTTCATACAAAGATGGCACTATTGAAATTGAAGAATCTTGGCTTGAAGGGGCGGAGTTAGGTATTAGCACTGGTGGTAAGCTCAATATTAAAGATTATAAATTCCAGGTTGCAGGACAAGTAATACCAGCATATTCAATTAATAAATCTTTGTTAAAAATTCCTATAATTGGAAAACTTCTTACTGGTGGGAAAAGTAGGGGAATCGTTTCAATAGACTATAAAGCAAGTGGTGATGACAAAAACAATACCGTATCTGTTGATCTTATCTCTTCGCTAACTCCAAACCTATTAAAGAGGTTATTGGGAGTGTTTGATCGCATTATGACAAAAACTAACGAAAGTGGCTTAAAAGGTGGTGTGAAAAAGAAATTTGGTTCGATATGACCAAAAGGGAAGTTATAGCATTTCTCATAATAGTCCGAACAGGTCATAGGAAGGCAGAATCAACAGCACGACGAAAGGATTCGAATAGAGGAATGTTTTTCCTAGCTCTGTTTTTTATAGCAAACCAATGATGCTCAATTTTGTTGAAATCTGGAGAATACGGCGGCAGATACAAAATTTCTGCACCAACTCCTCTAGCAAGCTCGATAATCTTACCAGACTTATGAAAAGTAGCATTGTCAAGAATGACAGTCTGTC
>NZ_JBIXJM010000147.1:0-10802 GCF_044752445.1 Wolbachia endosymbiont of Drosophila barbarae
CAACTCAGGTTCATCCTGATAGGCTGTTTGGATGCTTAAATTCTTGAAAGCCTGTATGGCAAATCTTATACCTTGCTTTAGAAAAAGCTTGCTTTGAGGGTACATGTCAATGGCTCCATAAGTTTACATTCTATTCCCAAACTTTTTTTAACTAACTTTAAAATCATAGAAAATACTGTCGAAAAAGCTTGTTCGTGTAAAACTCAACACAATGGATTTTCTGAAAAGTTTTCGAGTATATTGCATTTTTAATTTGTAAGATAAGATCTTTTCCTTTTTGCATGCCTCACCTAAAAAAGACACATTTTAAACTTTTTTGTTGCAATAAAATAGAAACAAAAGTGCTGTCCCTTGCACTCTTTGGATAATTTAATGATAAAAAATTTGGAGAGAAATTTTATACACTATCGCTGATATTTTTCCTTAAGTTGACGCCATTGCCTGAACGGATACATGACAAATCTATCATTTATCAAATCGTCGGTAAGCCTAAAGCTATAGCCATTAAGCACGATAAAGAAAATCATTCATAATCGCTATAGCAACTAGTGTAGACACTTGACGTTCCTTGTGATTTGATAAATAGAGGTTTTTATCTGACTTCACAACAAGGGCTTCTGGATGACTTTGAAAGTGAACATTACCATGCTTATCTTCAATAGCCTCTATTACCCCCTCACTGGAAAATGCTGCAACTTTATATCCAAGTGACTCCAATTTTCTTCTATTTTCTGGTGTATTACCTACTGCTCCTGAATGAGCATCTGGAAAATATGTTGAAAACCAGCCATTTTCATTAGGTATTAGGAATTTGGCTACTACTTCTGCTAAACGACTATTTGGAACGATCTTTATCTGCTGGAGAGGTACATCCTCTTTCTGTGGATTAGGTGCTGATTTTAAATGAGATCTTTGCTTCTCTTCATCACTCACAACACTCACTACTTCAATTCCCTTTGCATTCATTATGCCTTCACATATGCCAAGTAAATGAATTGCAGGGTTATCATCAACTATTTTTACAATTGCTTCAGTAACAAGCTGGCGATAAGGAGTGGGTGCTGAATGTAAATTATCCGGAATAAATATCCTATTTATTTTGTGCTCTTTAATGAATTGTGCAACTTCAACTTTTATTCGGTCTAATGTTAGCTTTTTTGCCAATGTTTTATCTTGTTTTGCGAGATTAAGTGACTCTGTCTGAATTTTTTTAAGGCTAATTATCTTATTATAATCAATCAGTACAGTCTTAACCACAAAGTTATTAAACATCTCATAGATATTTTGAGATAGCCCAAGTTCATGTGCTTCTTCCGTTTTCAACAAACCAACAACTACGTCATTATTTACTGTATTTTCTGCCGTCAAGACAGTTGACGCTGGTTCTTCTTTTCTGGTTACATGTTGAGATGCCGGTTTTTCACTAACGCCAGCATAAGTAATATTGCTTAATAATAGCACTATAATTAATAAGATATTAATTATAGTGCTATAATATCTATACATATAGTTTACCCTCTCAACACTTATATCAATATCATAACATATTATAGAACGTTTTACACCAAAAAGGTAAATTTGGTAAGAAAGAGAAGGTGGCCTGAGCAGGAATCGAACCAGCGACACAAGGATTTTCAGTCCTTTGCTCTACCAACTGAGCTATCAGGCCAACTGTATACTTTTATTTTTAGATAAAAAATGTTATTATGTCTATCAAAAGTTTTTAAAGTAGTTTATAAAAATAAAGGATGAACATTAATGACAAAATAGGAATCTACCCTGGCACATTTGACCCTATAACTTTTGGGCATATTGACATAATCAAAAGAGCGTGTAAACTAGTCGATAAATTAATAATAGGAGTTGCAGAAAACGTTAATAAGCATACTGCCTTTGACACAAAGCTACGCACAAGCATGGCTAAAAATGAAATCAAAGGACTAGGAATTGATGCAGATGTTATATCTTTTAATGGTTTGCTAGTGAAGTTTGCCAAAGAGCAGAATGCTTCTGTTATTATTAGAGGATTAAGAGCAGTGTCGGATTTTGATTACGAGTTTCAAATGAGTTGGGTAAATTATAAACTTCTTCCTGAAATCGAAACCATATTTCTTCCCGCTTCTGAAGATACTCAATTTATCTCATCAAGCTTTGTAAAGGAAATAGCAAGATTAGGAGAAGATGTTAGCAAATTTGTATCAAAAGGTGTTCAAAACGAATTGATTAACCTGAATAGGATAAAAAATGGAGAATAGTGCTTGTTGTTTTTTATTTCTGAATGGGTATATTCAATATATAAAATGTTATAAGCTAAAGGAGCAGCATGTCAAAAGCAAGGGTTAATAATAGAAAAGTTTGTTGTCATGGTGATGAGAATGATGAGGGTTCCGGCCATCCATTAATATATTTAGATATGGGAGAAGAAGAGGAAATAGCCTGCCCTTATTGTGAAAAGACGTTTGTCCATGACTGCACTGTAGAAGCGGTTGGGGAGCTGACTAGGGATGAGCTCTAATGGCACTTCTGCAGACTTAGCTTATGTAAATAGCAATAAGAGGGGCAGTAAAAATGAAACTGTCCATACGGTCGAGCACTCCCCCATGGCCAGGTACCATATTTCCACTATCTTTAACACCGTAAGCTCTTTTAACAAGCGACTCAGTGAAATCGCCAAGTTGCGCTAGAATAGCAATTGCAAGGCCAATGATTGGAGAATAAAAAATTGAAAATAGACCAAAAAATATTGATCCAAAAATTGTGCACACTACTCCAGCTAAAATCGCACCAAGAAGTCCTGTCCAAGTTTTTCCAGGGCTAAGAATTGGGCAAATTTTAGCTCCACCAAAATTCTTGCCAAATAGGTAGGCAGTAACGTCAATTCCCCAAATGGTTAAGACGAACCATACTAATGCGTATTTTCCCTGTGGTAGATTATATAAATATATTAATGAGGCGCTTGGTAGTGCAATCAATAATAATGCAAAAACGTATAAAATTTTATTTCCTTGGGTTAGATTATACCATTCAAAAGAAGATAAAACTGCTATTGAAAAAATCAATAGGTAAAACGATAAATCACTAAAATATGTAGCAAAGGAAAATATGAATAATATTACTATTGAGGACAACATTCTAATTATAAAATTATTATCTACCATATTTTTTCTCTCTTTTTATATAATCTTCTAATGCTTTACTCAAATCTTGACAAGAAAAATCAGGCCATAAAGTATCACAAAAATACAATTCAGCATAAGCTGCTTGCCATAATAAAAAGTTGCTTAACCTTTTTTCGCCGCCAGTGCGAATTAATAAATCCAATTTTGGCAAATCTTTAGTATACAGAAATTTTTCAAATTCCTCTTCTGATACATAAGCAATATTTTCTTTTATAATATTGCTTATAGCTTGTGTAATTTCTTGCTTTGCTCCGTAACTGACTGCCACAGTGAGTAATAAACCATCGTTCTTATGTGTCATTTCTTCTGCTTTTTTAATTTGATCCAATATTTTACTGGATAACAGACTTAAATTGCCAATAAAATTCAACTTAATGTTACAGTTGCAAATGAAATTGACTTTATCTTCATTAGTTAAAACGGAGTAAAATAAATCAAATAGACAGTCAGTTTCGTTTTTGGGTCTAAGCCAATTCTCCATAGAGAATGCATACAAAGTTAAGTAGGGTATGGTTAGGTCCGTACAATACTTGGCAATATCGTATGCAACTTCACTGCCCTTTTTATAACCATCAATTTTTACTCTTCCTTGATTGTTTGCCCATCTACCATTACCATCCATAATAATTGCTAAATGTTTCGGTAAAGATTCTTGATTCAACATTTAAATTTAACCTAATTTTGACTTGAGTGAAATTTTTTGGATTTCAATGGACACCTGGAAGGTGTCAGCTACTTGCATGACAGGAAGAGAGTTACTGTAGTGACACCAATAGTTGATACTTGAATGCAAAATTGGTGTCATCCCAGTGCTCCGACACTGGGATCCAGGAAATTTGATTTCAAACAAGTGCATCAGATAGTTGTATAGTAAAGACTGGATTCCAGTGTCAAGCACTGGAATGACATCATTTGCTATGTAAGCTTTCTCCATATCATTTAGTGATTCAGTATATCCTTTTCTTTGATGGACAATTCACCATCAATTTTTTTTATATTATTATCAGTAATATTTTGTATTTCCTTTTTAGCACCATGAAAATCATCTTCTGAGATTTCTTTATTTTCCTTCATTTTTTCTGTTTCTTCCATAATATCTCTACGTATATTTCTAATGGCAATCCGTGCATTTTCAGCAAACTGATGCAATAATTTCACTAATTTTTCACGGGTTTCTTGTGTCAAGTCCGGAAGAGCTATACGTATGGTGCTACCCTCGACAACAGGATTTAAATTCAAGTTAGCATTTAATATAGCATTTTTCACTTCACCTACAACACTAATGTCCCAAACTTTAATTGATAGGGTTTTGTTATCTATAACCGAAACGCCTGCAACCTGATTTAACTTTTGATGTCCACCATAGATATTTACAACTATACCATCAAGCAACGATGCGCTAGCTCTACCAGTGCGTACACCTTTAATATCATCATGAAAGGACTGAATAGTTTTTAGCATCCTGTCCTTTGTTTTAGTTTTTATTTCATTTAACATAAATTACCTAATGTTTACAATCTGAAACTATAGTATAAGTACCTTGACCCTTAATAATATTGACTATTTTTTCTCCCTTCAAAGAAAAAACTATAATGGGAATAGAATTCTCACGAGCAAGTGAAATTGCTGATGCATCCATAACTTTTAAATCACGAGTCAACAAATCCGTGTAAGAAAGCCTATCATACATTACAGCATCCTCATTTTTTTTCGGATCAGCGGAGTATACACCATTTACTTGCGTACCCTTTAGAATAACATCACAATTCATTTCAACAGCACGTAAAGCTGCAGTTGTATCTGTAGTAAAAAATGGATTGCCTGTGCCTGCTGCAAAAATTACCACTCTACCTTTTTCTAAATGACGAATAGCTTTCCTTCTGATGTAAGGTTCGCATACAGTGGCCATGGGTATTGCAGATAATACCCTAGAAGCTACTAAATTTTTTTCTAAAAAGTTTTGTAAAATTAAAGCATTGATTATAGTTGCAAGCATTCCAATATAATCACTGCTTGCTCTTTCACAACCACTTAAAGACGCAGATGTGCCACGAAAGATATTACCACCACCAACAACAATACATACCTGAACTCCAAGATTACAAACTTCAACTATGCCTTTAGATAACTCACCTATAGTCTCCATATCGTGACCAAATTGCTTTGATCCCATCAAAGCCTCACCAGAGATTTTAAATAACACCCTGGAATATTTTATTTCGCTTTTTTCATTTGTTGAAATAAACATTTTTTGCTATTTAATCTGCATCACCCAAAACAAGTAACTTGTAATTAGAGAGTTTAACAGCACTCAACTCGCTTGATTTTATAAAATCAGAAATCTTCATCTTATCATCCTTTATAAATTTTTGCTCCAGTAAAACAACTTCTTCATAGTACTTAGCCATTCGTCCATCTACTATTTTTTTTGCTACTTCTTCAGGTTTATTTAAGCTCCTCACTTGCTCTTCAATTATAGAACGTTCGTTGTTCAACTTCATTTGATCTAAATCATCTATAGACAAGGCTTCAGGCTTCATAGCAACTACATGCATAGCTATTTGTTTCCCAATCTCTTGTAGCTTCGCCTTATCACCAGATGATTGCAATGCAATTAAAGCACCAATCTTACCTAAGCCATGCGCATCACCATGTACGTAGCCAGCAATAACTCCATCCTTAGCTTCTAAGTAACAAAGCTTGCTTAACTCTAGCTTCTCACCAAGAACTGACGTACCATTCATAATAGCTTCCTGCACTGTGCCAATGCTTTCATACTTGGCATTTTTTAACTCATCAACGCTAGTACAGCGTTCTTGATGAGCAATTGATGCTAAATTTAAAACTAACTCTATAAATTTCTCATTCCTTGCGACAAAATCGGTTTCGCAATTGAGTTCAATCAATACACCACAATTTTCAGTCAAACACATAGCAACGAGCCCATCTGAAGCTACTCTATCAGATTTTTTGTCAGCTTTAGCAAGACCTATTGTACGTAACTTATCAACGGCTTTCTTAATGTCACCATCACATTCTTCTAATGCTTTTTTACAGTCACTTAAGCCAAGCCCTGTTCTATCACGTAATTCTCTTATATCATCTGGATTCATCTTCATTTGTTACTACCTCCCTTTCTTCTTCTTTGTAAACTTTACTACGTCTCCTTTTAGTTTGCACAATACCATCTTCTTTTTCTTGAATAAACTCATCACCCCTTATATCATCAATCTTAACTCCAGATTTTGCTAGACTAGACTCTATTCCAGCTAATATAGAGTCGGTAGCTAATTTACAATAGAGCTCTATTGATTTTCTTGAGTCATCATTTCCAGGTATTAGATAAGTAATACCATCTGGATCAGAATTAGTATCAAGTATTGCAACTATTGGAATTCCTAACTTCTTAGCCTCCTTAACCGCTATATGCTCTTTATTAGTATCAATGATGAATAAGATATCAGGAATTGCTCCAATTTCTCTAATACCGCCAAGCGCCTTATCAAGCTTTTGCTTTTTCTTTTCAATGTTTCCCAATTCTTTCTTTGTTAAAATGCTATCCTCGTCATTTAATATTTTCTCATATTGCATCAAGGTTTTTATCGAAGAAGAAACAGTGCCCCAATTAGTAAGCATACCACCAAGCCAACGATGATTCACATAATATTGACCACAACGAATCGCTTCACTTGCAATAATATCAAAAGCTTGAAATTTTGTACCAACAAATAGAATACGACCACCTTGAAATGCAACGTCATATAAAGCCTTCATGGCCACCTGTAGCAATGGTAGTGTTTTTCGCAAATCAATTATATGTATACGATTTTCTTGATGCACTCCATATATGTATGGAGCCATTTTTGCGTTCCAGCGACTAATTTTGTGACCAAAATGTACACCAGATTCAGCTAAATCACGCACAGTGACTTTAGGCAAATTTGTCATATATCATTCCTCCAAATAGTTTATCTTCCATGGCATAACCCTAATGGGACTACTTGTACAAACCATGTGTGAAATTAAATTATTTACATAGTAATAGAAAAGACAGCAAAGCGCAAACAAAAAATATTGACAAAGGGCAACATGTTTATTAGCTTTAAAGTTGAAGCTCGAAAACGCTAAAAAGAAATTAGGGGGGTGTAGCTCAGTTGGTTAGAGCGCATGCCTGTCACGCATGAGGTCGTGAGTTCAAGTCTCATCACTCCCGCCATATTAGTTTTAGCATAACTTAGAATTCGCAGTATTATTGCCGGTATTGAGAAACGCCTTCACCAAACTTGACATGGCATGGTATTGTAATTAATACTTAAATAGGTTTGTTTTTATCATTAACAATTAGGATTAAATATGCTCATTTCTGAAGTTTTTGCAGCAGATGCAACTAGCAATACATCAAGTATCGGCGCATCTTTTGCTAGTTTTACTCCATTGATTTTAATATTTGTGGTATTTTATTTTCTCATTATTCGCCCGCAACAAAAAAAACTAAAAGAACATAGAAAGATGATAGATCAAATAAAACGTGGTGATACAGTCATTACTTCTGGTGGAATAATAGGTGAAGTTAATAAAGTTGATGAGGCAAATGCACAATTTATAATAGAAATAGCACCAAAAGTTGAGGTGAAAATCCTAAAGTCTGCTATATCTGAGGTTTTAAGCAAAGAAACTCAAAAAGTAGCAGCTAAACCAATTGAAAAAGGCAAAATCGAAAAGAATGATAAAAAGAATAAAAATCAACCACCAGAGGAAAGTAAAAAGGGAAAAGATGATAAAGGCAAAAATGCTACATAACTTTAAAAGAAAGTTCATTTGGTGATCCATTTGTGTGCGGAATATTTGGTGTAGTAAGTAGTGGTGATTCAGTAATACCAACCTTACTAACTGGGTTACAAAAATTGGAATATAGGGGATATGATTCCTCAGGTATAGCAATCATAAATAACGAAGGTAAGATAGAAGTCAAAAAATCAGAAGGTAAAGTCGAAAGGTTATGTGAAGTTGTTGATGACAGCAAGATGTCTCACAGTACAGTTGGTATAGCACATACTCGCTGGGCTACACATGGAGTTCCAGGCCTTAAAAATGCTCATCCCATTCGTACAAATAATGTTGTTGTTGCTCATAACGGCATAATTGAGAATTACAATCTGCTAAAAAAGGGTCTAGAAGAAAGGGGCATGTCATTCCATACTGACACTGACACAGAGATCATACCAAACATGCTAACCTTATATCTCGATGAAGGATTGTCGCCAGTTGATTCTCTATTTAAGTGTTTAAACAACCTACACGGCTCATTTGCCTTGGTCTTATTATTTGCAGAATATCCAGACGCCTTATTTGTTGCGAAGAGAAATTTGCCTTTAGCAATAGGCTATAACTGTAACACAGTGTTTGCTGCATCTGACTCTAATGCTTTAAGTGCATTTGTGGAAAGAATATCGCATTTGGAAGATGATGACATTGCAGTGATAAAATCTAGTGGAGTTAGTATATACAACAATGGTACACAAGTTAAACGCAGTATAGAAAATAGTAGTCCAAGTGATTTTCTAATTAGCAAAAATGGTTACCCTAGCTTCATGCTAAAGGAGATTTTTGAGCAACCGCGTGCATTAAACAAAACAATAAATCAATTTTACAAGCAATATAAAGAGGTAATATTTGCTAACAAAAAATTGTTTTCTGAGCTGAGTTACATTACTATAGTTGGATGCGGGTCATCTTATTTTGCTGGGCTAATAGCAAAGTATTGGCTGGAAAATGTCGCTCAAGTTCGAGTATATCTAGAAACCTCATCAGAATTTAGGTATAGCAACGTCAAGCTGGAAGAAGGCAGCATTGGGTTATTTATCTCTCAATCTGGCGAAACTGCAGATACCATAGAAGCGCTGCGTTATGCGAAATCACAGAAGCAAACAATCATAAGTATAACTAATACATTTAGCAGCAGCATTGAAAAGATCTCAGATATTGTGTTACATACTCTTGCTGGGCAAGAAATTGGTGTTGCTTCAACAAAAACCTTTTCTGCGCAACTTGCAACTTTAGCATGCTTTGCCGTGGAGCTTGGAAAAATAAAAGGTATACTGGGTGGAGAGAGAATAAAACAGCTAAGCAGTGCTATCAATTCTATTCCCGAGTATGTTGAGTACGTTTTGAATGTGATAAAAATACAACATATATCGGGCAGTATATTAGAACACAATAACGTTATTTTAATCGGCAGAGGAAGTTCATACGGAGTTGCAATGGAAGGCGCATTGAAAATAAAAGAGCTTTCATACATCAATACCATTGGTATTGCAGCGGGAGAAATGAAGCATGGTTCTATTGCTTTAATAGACTCTACTGTGCTTGTTATAGCAATTATCCCTTATGATGATTTATTCTTTAAAACGCTATCTAATATACAAGAGATTATTGCAAGAAAAGGCAAAGTAATTGCCTTCAGTGATAAACAAGGAGCGCCATTCCTAAGGGGAGTTTGCGCAGATGTGGTGCAACTTCCAGACACTGATAATTTTATCTCTCCAATCATCTACAGTGTTGCTATGCAATTCCTTGCTTACTTTACTGCAGCAAAAAAAGGGTTAGATGCAGATTGTCCAAGAAATTTAGCTAAGTCTGTCACGGTTGAGTAGTCCATTTAAAGTTAAAGCTAAACTTCTAATTAAGGTAACCAGACTGCATTCTGTGATTTTTAGCAAAACACGATACACAATCGTCATTCCGCTACCTGTTAGCGCCGCGGCGGCATAGCTATCTTCAAAAATATGGTTGAATAATTGTTAATAATAGTGTATAATTATTAATATTTTTAAGCACTTTGGCTATGGCTTTATCTAAGTTTCTCGACCCTAAGCTGGATTTAACCTTTAAAAGAATCTTTGGCACTGAAAAAAATAAGAATATTCTCATACATTTTTTGAATGATATTTTAGGGTTTACCGAGATAAATACTATACAAGAAGTGGAATTCCTCAGTACTATAATGGATCCTGAAATTGCATCTGATAAACAAAGTATAGTTGATGTTCTTTGCAGGGATTCTAGTGGGGCCAGGTATGTGATTGAAATGCAGCTTACTCGCGATAAAGGCTTCGAAAAACGAGCTCAACTATATGCTGCTAAGGCTTACTCAAGGCAAGCTGATAAATCTGGTAAGTACATTGATTTAAAGAAGGTTTTCTTTATTGCTATCTCTAATTGTAATTTATTTCCTGATAAGCTTGATTATATATCCAGCCACACTATAAGAGATGAGAAAACCAATGAGCATGACTTAAAAGATTTTCAATTTGTATTTATTGAACTACCTAAATTTCCTAAGAATAAGGAAGAACAGCTAGAAAGCATAGTGGATCGTTGGTTATTTTTCTTCAAATATGCAGATGAAACTACGGAAGAAGACTTAAGGAAAATAGCAGAAAAAGCACCAATAATAAAGTTAGCCTACGATGAATTAGACAGGTTTAGCTGGAATGAAAAAGATTTAGTAGCTTATGAAGAAAGAATAATGGATCTACGCAAAGAAGAAGCCATTCTTGAATACAGACTTGACCTTGCTACTGAAAAAGGCATCCAAATTGGCGAAGAAAGAGGCATCAAAAT
>NZ_JBIXJM010000148.1:0-1453 GCF_044752445.1 Wolbachia endosymbiont of Drosophila barbarae
TTCTTGTTTTTTGTATCTTGCCAATTGTCGATGCTCTAATGTCATAGAGATTTGCTCTAATTAACACTTCTAATCTGCTAGTTTTTGCCTTAAAAATTCTTAATCTCTTTCTTATCAAACTTAACTTTATCTTCTTTTCCTTACTGATTTCCTTAGCTGCTTGCGCTTTTAACCATATTGCTGTTTTATTCAGTGCTTTTGCTACTACTAATTTGATTTGAGCTTCTTTTCCTCTGATATCACTTATTACCTGATTTACATTATGAAACACTTCCTTCTCCTACAGCTTGAATTTTCCATATTTTACTTGAAGAATCTTTTAACGGCGGTTCAAAAATCTTGTAGAACCTTTTTTCAATCTTGATATAATCACCTATGCTAAAGGAAGTAACGTCCTGATCACGTATTTCTACAGAAGCAATTTGCTGAGTTAATGCTCCATCTGCACCTAGAGAGTACGTAGTCTCAGGACGTTTTATTAGCACTTTTATTCTACGAATACCCTCCTTATTTCGATTACAATATATGGCTTCCACTCCTAGATGCTTAAAACAATCCTCCAATAATCGCTTAATATTCTCTTGCATATTTCTTTTTGATATACTAACCTTTACATGCTAAAAAGCGCATACCGGTAGAGTCGTTCTGTGCCTCACCACCTTGTAGTTACTCTACCAGTATGTTATGCTATAGTGACTTTGATTAATGTTCCTGGTCTATGGCACATTGGCAGAGGATTTGACTGCGTATGTAAATCAGTTCCTCTATCAAATCTTCTTGGCTCTTGTTTTGCATATAGTGGCTGTCCAAGAGTGTTTACTGTCTCATTAAAGTCTGCTGGTGCAAAGTATGTTGTAAATGTGCTTGCTGTTCCTAGTGGAAAACAGTGCCCTGTATCTTTCTCAATAAATCTTCTCACCGTTCCTTCAGGGTCAGTTGCTTGCCCTCTATATTCCTCAAATGTTATTCCACAGAACGTAAATCCTGACCTCATATCATTTCGAAGCGCTGCTCCTTCTTGCCATCTCTCGTATGCTTCTTTCACTTTAGTATGTGAAGTTAGTGCATCAAAAAACTCAGGGCTTACCAAGGCATGAATTCCAGTCATATACTCACCACTTAGATTATCTTCTATATGCCGGAGTACTTCCAGACACTTACGCTTTACATCTGTTGTTGCTGTTCCAAGGGCAAAATTTACTACTTTTGGTGTTATTTCAAATTCGTTGTACAGATTTAATAATTCTGACCCATCAGCATCTAAAATTATTCCTTTCAGCGCTCCCATTCGCAAATGCTCCAACGTTATTGCATGTTTATTTCTCATTAGCTGCAAATGGTCAGTTATTACATCTGCCAGCGCTTTCAGTTCACTTTCTGATCCAAATGCCCTTATTCCCTGTACTTCCTCTGGTAACACTACATCATCATGTGGAATATGTGGAATCGTAAA
>NZ_JBIXJM010000149.1:0-5719 GCF_044752445.1 Wolbachia endosymbiont of Drosophila barbarae
AATCCAATCCAGAAGCAAACATCACATTCAGTAGTGGCTTGATCCACCCTATTTTGCCAAATCTCCTTGAGTTAGCATACTTTATACTTCTATTTGTTCCACCAGTGCCTATTGATAGCAGTATAATCTCATCATTTGGAAATAACCTTTTACCACTTGCATATGCACAAGCCGCTGGATTATTGGCAAACACTCCGCCATCTATCAACACTCTCTCTGTTTGGCTAATTTTTGGACGTTTTGGTGTGAAGTACGTTGGAGCAGCTGTTGTAGCTCTGAGTGCATCTTTTAACTTAATGTTTTCTTCTTTCCAACTTTTGAAGAAAAATTCACAACTATTGTGAATGTCATAACTGGTGAGCAGTAGATTACTCGCAACATCGGCCATAGTGCTTTCGCCGAAGTATTTGTTGAGAATAAATTCCATATTTTTATATGAGTACTGAGAACCACTCAGCCAAGAAGCGATTGATTTTCTCCAAAGTGATGCTTGAAAGATATATGCTCCATACTCTTGGTAAAGTTCAACCAAATCATTGGCAGAGTATTGAAGTTTATTGCTTTCACAAAGTCCAGCAACAACAATTCCACCGGTTGAGGTTCCTGCCATTAAGTCAAAGATCTGGGAAATTGGCTTTTTTGTCCTAGATTCAATTTCTGCTAGAATAATGGCAGGAATTATTCCTCTAATTCCTCCTCCATCTACAGATAAAATGTACTTTGTCATTTGTTATAGTTATTTTTGTCTCTGCTCAAGCTCGTTAACTTCTTCAGCAAGGTTTTTGACCCTTTCTTCAAGACGATAGATGATTTCTGTAGTCCTTTGATTTTGCTCTATAAATTTATCATGCATATGAACTCTTAAGTCGAGCTTAGCTAGCCACCAGATCAATGCTATTGTTTGTATCACCATAGTAGCAATTACTGCTACAGGGATCTTTCCTGTGTTTGTCATCTTTTTTAAAGGAAAAGTTGTATATATACATATACAAGATTCATCAAAAATACGTCCAAAAAATCTTTTCTAAAATAAAGTTAATTAGTTGCACTAAACAAGCGATGTAAATAATATAATCAACATGAAATCTAGCCTTTTTTGGAAATTGTTAACAAGTTCAATAATACCAATAATATGCGTTATTGTTCTGTATCAGCACTTTAGTACAGACCAATTATCAAAAGATGTGCCAATAAAAAGTAAGGCAAGTGGCAATGATCTGGAAACATTATCTACTGCAGCTGAAAAATGTAATTTAGATACTGTAAGATCCTTAATAAAAAATGTAGTAGATATCAATGCTACTCATCATTTTGGTGCAACATCATTACACTATGCTACAAGCGGAGGCTGTTTAGAAGTCGTAAAATTTCTAATTGAAGAAGGCATTGATGTAAATACTACTGATGCTTTTAGCTGGACAGCTCTGCACTATGCTGCACGAAAAGGACATCTGGAAATTGCTAAATTTCTACTGAAAAATGGAGCAAATCCTTCTGCTAAAAACAAAGATAAAAAAACTCCTTTAGATCTTGCTGTAGAGGAATTAAACAATAATAAAGAAGATATCTATGAGGAAATTATCAATTTACTTTCCAACTATCAATTATTCCCGTAACAATAGTACGATAGCCAAGGTTATCAATTACATGCTCAGCCCTATTTATTATCCATTTACCATAAACTCCTTTGCGAAATCCAGAAAGATTAATCTTTGCTTCAGCAAATAATTCAGGATTTCCTGGCATTGTGACATTGAGTGTTGCTGCATTACTCATCAGCTGATTCAACTTCGCAGATGCTGCACTTTGTGCCAAATCACTACTTGCATAAATATCTCGCAAAATATAGCTTGGTTCTTGATCACCTACTTTTTCCGTTATTGTTTCTGCTTTTTCATAATCATACCAGTAAGCAATAACCGAGCCATATTGATTACGCTCATTAAATTTTACTTTCCAATTTGTAATATCTCTAGGTGTTAAAGTAACAGTGCTTAAAGTTTTTCCGGTAACTGATTTTGCTTTTCCTTTTGAAACAAACAGTAAATATCCTCCTGCAGGTTTTGCTATTGCTCCATAAATTTGAGCAAGCCTGGTTAAAAAATGCATATCGCTCTCTGCAGTTTGATCAATATGTGATATCATGATATTTACAAACTCTGCAGCAATTTTAGCTTGATAGCCATGTTTGTCTGCAATCTTTTTTACCAAATCATTTAAGGTGATTTGATGCCACTCATTAAACACTTGTTCCTTTAATGACTCTTTTAGATCCGCTGCATGACTTTTAATCTTTAGTGATTGTGGCGGGCCTTGTAGCGTAATTTCATTTACTATATAATCTCCCATTGGCACAATGCCAGTTTCCTTATACCCGAGTAAAATATTTAGCTTTGCCCCAGTTCTAGGAATCTCAAATAATGAATCACGGTCATCAAGATGAATTACAGCAGTATCACTTATTACTCCTGCTTCATCAGTAATATGCATTGATACCAATCGACTTTTCACCAATTCAGTGATGGAAATGCCCTCTACTGAAATACTAAAGTCTGGTGTCATTTTAATCCCATAGTTTTACTACTTGCTTTTGCGTCTCTTTTTGAATAACAGGAAGTTTAATGATTAATCCTGCAGGAAGAAGTTCGTACTCTGCAAGCCCAGGATTAGCTCTTAACACAATTTCAACTGCTCCTGAGCTGAATCCATAGTAGTTCCAGCAGATTAAATCTAACATATCGTTTTCTTTAGTTTTGTAGTACATCATCATCAAGTTGTATATTGTCAACGGGATTATTTAGTGATCCGTCTGACAACACATTATCGTAGTGCTTCAAACTTAAGTGAAACTCAATCTTTCTTGGTTCACCATTTGGAAAAAAATATTTCTGCGTTTCTTCTATTTTCACGATAACAAAATGCCCTAAAATATTACCTTGGCCATCAATAAGTAAAAGAGGTTTCGATGAATTTCGCATATTATTTATTTGCTTCAGCCCTCTTGAATAGATTACTCCTGCAAGCTCAACAATTTCCTCTCCAGGACCAATACTTTGAAGCAATGGCTTTTCCCCAATACGCTCAAGTGCAGGCCAGCGATATTCACTTCTGCGTGTAAAGCCTTGCTCAATTAATGAAAATCTATATGGACCAAGAGATAACATAATTTAATTTATATCGTAAAGTGCGCCACTAAATTGCTCTCTAATTCGCTCCATTACTTCATCAGCAATGCTACGTGTATCTTGCCCAGGAGTTGAATGAATATTAATACTGAAGTGATTATTTTGAGTTTTATTCTCTATAGCTTTACTGTGTGCCGCAATGGGGTACTTAAGAGAATCACTTATAACGTTATTTACAGACTTAACTTCTAGTTTAGACTCATTTCTTTTATTCCACAGATTACTGATTGTTCTAAAGGGCTGAGTAATATTATTCCAAAATTTTCCTACCCAATCAGAAAAAGACTTCCATACAATTTTCACTGATTCCCAGATAGTAACAAAAAAGTTCTTTACTGCTTGCCATTTGGTAATTATCAAAGTTGCAGCAACAGCAATACCACCAATAATCAGCCCCATAGGGTTGCTCATCACAGCAATTGTTAATGCTTTAAATCCAGCAATAATTGCTGGAAAAACTGCAGAAGTAGAATAAAGACCTATTTTTACCAAAGTAATAACAGATCCAAACATTCTCCAAGTAGATAAAAGAGCGAATAAAGAACCTTTTACAAAAGTCCAAGCATAGCCAAGAGATATAGCTGCTATTTTAATGCTAATCAACGCTGTAGTAGTACTCATGATTACTGTAGTCAATACTGGATATTCCTTGGCATAAAGTGCTACCTGTGTAGTTGCTGACCTCAGAAGATTAACAGTAAAATTTAAAGGTGGTAATAATACATAACCAAGATTCATTCCTACTTCTGCTATTGAATTCTTAAGTAGCTGAAGATTATTTGCTGTAGTATTTGCTCTATTTTCAAACTCTCTTTGCATTGAGCCATGATATTCTTCGTTTATTAATCGCAAAGATTTTCTATATTCATCTAGACTACCAGTAAGTAGCGCTATATCATCCTGATATTCAAGACCAAAGAGGTCAAAGAGAACGCTAGAACGTTCTTGCTTATCTAATTTTGCAACTGTTTCTAAAAACTTAAGTAATGTGCCTTGTGCATTCTTGCCAATTGCTTTTTCAAATTCCTTAGCGTTTATTTTTAGCTGCTGAAAAGATTTTTGAAAATTGCCACCTTGCTTACTTGCTGTTTGCAACTTACTGAGCATCGCATTAATTGCTGTACCTGCTTTTTCGGGGGTCTTACCAAGACTAATGAAGCTACTTGCTAAAGCTCCCGCTTCTACTGTAGTTAAGCCAAATTGCCTTGCTGTACCACCGATTCTGTTTAATGCAGGAACAATGTCTTTAGCTTTTGCTGCAGTGTTATCAGAGATATGGTTTATTGCATCACCAATACCTTTCATTTCACCAATTTCAATTTGATAAATATTAGAAAGTTTAGCAATAGCGTCTCCTGCTTCTTCTGCTGACATATCAAATGCAGTTGCCATTTTGGCCACAGTGTCTGTAAAAGTCGTAAGATCTTTAGCTTTAATACCAAGTTGACCACCACTTGCAGTAATTTGCGCAAGTTCTGCCGCAGATAGCGGAATTGTACGCGACATTTCCTTTAATGTTTCCCCAAGTTTTGTTAAGCCATTTACATCTGTATCTTCAAACTTTACAACTTTCTTTACATCAGCCATGGCACTCTCAAAACTAATTGCAGCCTTAAGTGGTGCTGCAAGGGTGAGGCCAAGTGCCACGGTATCCATGATTTGAGCTCTAAAATTTGCTCTTTGCGCTAAAACTCCCTTACGTTTTTGCATTACGGAATTTAAAGCTGTATAGCTATTTTTAAGCTTTTCAATAGAAGAGCCAAGTTTAACTTGATCTCCAATAAGAGATTTTATATCTCTACCACTTTTACTGAACTCCGTGCGTAGTAAGTGGAGAGCACTTCTTTTTTGTAAATAAGCTGTTTTAGCTTTCAGTGCTGCAGCTTTAGATCTTGTAAATTCATTTTGTAGTTTCTTACTTGGTGCTTCTGTGTTTTTTATCTGTTTAGCCAGAGATTTTGTCTTTATTTCTAGCTCATCCCAAGAGCGCCGAGCAAGCAGAGCATCACGGCTAAGCTCTTTAAACTTAGACACTGATTTACTTGATGATTCAAGTTGTTTTATCGTACTACCAATACGAGAAAGCTGCTTCGTACTACCTGCTATCGTACTATTAAAACTGCTTTGTAGTGTTGCTCCAATTACTATAGAAATTGCCTTCATTTGTATAATTTTCTGCTACTTTCAAACCACGTAAAAAACTCTTCAATATCCATATCAAGCCACTGATTGATTCCACCACCAACTACTGAGCTAAGCGATAATATGCTCAGCCTCAACTCTTCTGCTGAGACAAAAAACCTTGTAACGCTTCTTGAATTTTGCTGTAGTCTGCAAGATCAAGTTCTTCTACTGCTTCTCTTGAAATACTTGCAAGATTTGCAATCAGTGCTACTTCTTTCTCTGCATCGTTATTACTCATACGTTCAACAGCTAAACGATCTCGTACTTTTGGGCGACGTAGAGTTATAGCATTTCTCATAATAGTCCGAACAGGTCATAGGAAGGCAGAATCAACAGCACGACGAAAAGAT
>NZ_JBIXJM010000150.1:0-14752 GCF_044752445.1 Wolbachia endosymbiont of Drosophila barbarae
TGGCGAAAGCAAATACAATAGCTTCACTATCATGATAAGGGCGCTGGCGAAGGGTGTCAAGTAAGTTTTTTCGTTTCTATGTTGTCAGCTACTTGGATGACGCCAATCTGAGTTAACTACACCAACTCACATTCAGCAAAAAAGAAAGCTATCTCCTTACGAGCATTTTCTAGACTATCCGAGCCGTGGACTCTATTTTCACTAATATCATCAGCAAAATCACCCCTGATTGTGCCTTTATCTGCCTGTTTTGGATTGGTAGCTCCCATGATTTGTCTGTATTTACTTACTGCATTTTCACCAACTAAAACTTGAACTACCACAGAACCAGAGGTCATAAACTCTACTAATTCCCCAAAAAAAGGCCTATCTTTATGAATTTCATAAAACAGCTCTGCTTGTTTTTTTGTTAGTAACATCATTTTTTGTGCTGTGATTTTCAGCCCAGATTGTTCGATGTAGGAATTTATATTGCCTGTAATATTATTTTTTACTGCATCAGGTTTTAATATCGAAAGTGTCTTCTCAATTGCCATATTATTTCCTTATATAAGATTGTATATTTATGGATTCATTTTATTGCAAATTTTGATTTGATAAAAGTAGTTTTTTATTTATAGTTAAGAATAAACCATCAAGGAGGTATTGTATGGGTGAATGTTGTAAAAATAACACTACTAAACAAGCTGAGCCTACCACTAAAAAACAAGCTAAATCTACTACTAAAAAATTAGTAAGTAACTTTAAGTCATCACTTTTTTGTGGAACAAAAGGATTTTTAACTTTTAATTTGGCCTTTTTAAGTTATTTGGAATATAGCATATATAAATGCACTTCATCTGCTCATGTACAACAAAAGGAAAATATTGAAAGATGTAACAACATACAGGCTTCCAAGCTTGCACTTGCTGAGGATACAGATGGCAATTTTGCTACACAAGAAATAGAGCAAAAAGAAAAAAACTTTAACCAGCAACACAAATTTTTAAGAGATACTGCTGCCTTTGCAATGAAAAGGAATACTATTCCATTGCTTGAAATGGCTATCATAGTGCCATTTGTTTGTTTTGCGCTGCCAGCTATGCTAGGCAGTATGAGCCTCATGCAATGCGCACTTTTATGTGCTTCCTTAATGATTGCCACATGTTTTATTGTCAGAACTTTTCATCTGCGTGAGAAGTTAATGGAAAAAATCACTAACCATAGTAGAAAAGAAATAGACGCGGAATTTAAGAAAGATACTATAAAATTTCCTATCTTTGATCAAAATAGAAAACACACCGAGTATAATTCGCCTAACTCAGGGCGACTACTGGATGAAACAAGTAGCACCTCTCTTTTCGTTAAAGTTTTACTTTTTCCCCTCAAGGTTCTTCTGAATGTCCTGCAAAGTTGTATAATGCTATCTTTAGCTGCTGGTGAACTTCTTGAAACGGTACCAAGTCTTTTTGTCGATACATTTTTCGATTGGAACTTCACATCCACCAAGAGTAACCTGAAGAGATCAGGCCACTTATTGTATGCCAGTGTAAGAAATTTAGTGCCTATAACTAAATTTGATGAGTGTGTAGCTAATTTTATAGGCACCCCAGAAGTAACTTGTTGTAGTAGTGCGTAGGTGAAAAAGGCAGTTATCTTATTTAATCTTGGCGGGCCTGATTCACTAAATGCGGTCCGTCCTTTTTTATTCAACCTTTTTTATGACAGGAGAATAATCAATCTACCGAATCCCTTTCGGTTTCTTTTAGCAAAGTTTATATCTGCGAAACGAGAAAATACTGCACGAAAAATATACGAGGAAATTGGAGGTAAATCGCCAATTCTAGAGAATACAAAAATGCAAGCTAATGCTTTAGAACTAAAATTAAACGAAAATAGAAACCATGTACACAAGGTATTCATCTGCATGCGCTATTGGCGTCCATTTGCTGACGAAGTTATTGAAAGTGTAAAACAGTTTGATCCTGACGAAGTAATTCTGCTGCCACTGTATCCACAATATTCAACTACCACAACTCTGTCATCCATCGAGAATTGGCAAAAAAATGCTAAACGGTATGGCCTAAAATGCAATACAAAAATGATTCACCGTTATTATGATAGCCAAGATTTTATTGAAGCTCACACTAATCTGATAGCTAAGTACTATAAATTGGCTAGAAAAATCGGTAAACCAAGAGTCCTATTTTCAGCCCATAGCTTACCTCTTAGTATCATTAAAAAGGGCGACCCTTACGCTTCACAGGTAGAAAGAAGCGTAGAGTTAATAGTAGAAAAGTTAGCTATCAATAACTTAGATTGGTCGATATGTTATCAGAGTAAGATTGGTCCTGTAAAATGGCTAGAGCCAAGCACTGAAAGTGAGCTATTACGCGCAAAAGCTGATGGTGTACCTGTAGTTCTATCACCTATATCTTTTGTTTCTGAGCATTCAGAAACTCTAGTTGAACTTGATATAGAATATAAAGCAATTATCAAGGATGGATATTACTTTCGTGTGCCAACTCTCAGTACCGATCCCTTGTTTATAAAATGCTTAGCCGATTTGTGCATAAATCTCCCTTAAAGTCCTGATTCATAGGGCTTTTCTTTTAGGATTTTATGTGATAGAATAACAGGAAGTTATTAACTATTTCATGCCAAACAAGCTAAAAAAGAAATCTAACATACTCGCACAAAGGGTGCATGATATTTATGATCATGATTTCAGGAAGGTAATCTGCATCACAACAGGTTTAACAGCCCTATTGTGTAAGATTTCACTGCAATTTTGCTGCGAGTTCATTGACAATAATAGATCCAATATCTTTCTTATACGGAATGTTGCTCGACTAGTAAAGTTTCCGACATCTATTCTATACATTGCCCATTCTGCATTTACTCTACAGGATCTAATTAAGGATTACAGAAACCCTGAGAGTAAAAAAGAGCTGGCAAAAATTGTGGGTAAATCGGCTAATCTTGCAAGCAGCACCATAGAAGCGCTAATGATGTTGAAAATCATCCATTTTTGCACTGGAAGCAATACAGACATAATAAGTTATATTAACTTAACCTCAACGATCCTATTTTTGTTCATTTCAGAACCTATAAGCTATTATTATACATGCAAGGAATATCTGGATAATAAGGATCCTGAAAAGTCTGCTGAGTGTAAGAAGGACCTTATTATTAGCACATTAACTTTGTCGTTAGGTTTATTAAACTTCATATTAAGAAGGATAGAGACTCCAACTATACCAATAAACTTAGGTAATGATATAATCTATAATTTCAACTTAAGCGTAACAGTCAGCATAATATATAGTGCAGTATTTCTTGCAGTTCAGCTTGACAAATTGTTTCAACAACCTGTCAATGATGATCCTTCCACTGAACTTGATGATGTTCATAATATAAACGGTCATTCTAATGACAGCACTGTAGAGGTATAAGAATTAGGGATGAAAAGATTTTATTTCTACTGCCAACGCTAGTACTGCTAATTTGCTAACAATACTCCAAAGTGATAGAATTTTACCTTCTACAACCTGGCTAACATCATGAAACTCACAGTCAGTGGCATTCAAGCTAGAATATACATCTTTTCTGCTATTACATCGGTATAAGTAACATGTTGGAGTATCTCCTATATAGTATATTAGCGGTTCTGCAGAACTGCTTTTAAACATGTCAATGGTTGGTACACCTTCTTGTATAATAACGCTATTGATTGCTATTCCTTCTTTTATCTTTTTCATTTTATGACGCTTTTTTTTATTGAGGTTTAATATTTCCTCTCCACTTGTTGCTGTTATAATGCCCATCCCATATGTGCCATTGCTTGCTTTGATAAAAACGTAAGGTTGTGTTTTTATTTCATATTCCTCATATTTTTTTTGCACTAGAGATAATATTTGGTCAACTTTAGTTGCTACTGCTTCTAGTGACAAATCATCATCAAAATCAACTCCATCACAGCTCTCTGTAAGCACAGAAATTAGCCATGGGTCTATTTTAAATTTGCCACAAAACTCAGATGCTAATTCTTGATAGATTTCAAAATACTTAAATTTCTGCCTGCTATGCCAACCGTATAGTGGGCTTGGTACTATATCTTGCTTTACGTCTTTCAGCGTGTCTGGAATGTGGCTCGTCATATCACGGTTCAGTATAATAACATCAGGCACAAATCCTGAAGTTGTCTTTAGCAGAGAGTTTTCTTTCACAACAGTTTCATACTGTTCTATTAAATTGTATACTTCATTATATAAAAGGCCAATTCTAGTCTCAAAACCTGCGAGTTGTAGTATTTTCTCTATAACAAATACGTTTTCTATATACATTTTATTGCGTGTATAATTTTCCGGTATTATAAGAACCTTTTTGTATTGATGTCTTTTAAAATAGCTTTTTATCAATCTTGCTGCCATCGTTCTTGATTCTTCACTTAAGTTATTGAACCCCGCAGGAAATAAATTAGCGTCTACTGGAACGATTTTATAGCCAGAGTTTCTAAGATCTATAGAGCTATAAAATGGCGATGTAAGGCCATTAAATTTTGCTTCGAACCAATTATTTATACTTTTTTCCAAATCTGGGTAAATTATGTTTTGCATCTGCACTTTAAATGTTATAACGAAGGTATTATATTATAAGCTATAGTTGAACATATTTAGTAAATTTGACTAAAGATTAAAGTATAATGAGATTCTTATTTAAAGTGATAGAAAAATGATTCAACACGATAACAATAAAATGTATGGCACTACTATATTATCAATTAGAAAAGATAAAAGTGTAGTAGTAATAGGTGACGGACAAGTTTCACTGGGCCACACTGTTATAAAATCTGGAGCAAAAAAAGTTAGGCGTCTTTCTGGTGATTCCGTAATTGCTGGATTTGCCGGGGCAACAGCCGACGCATTTACTCTTTTTGAAAGATTAGAATCTAAACTTGACAAGCACCCAGAGCAATTAATGAGAGCATGTGTTGAACTTGCAAAAGACTGGAGAATGGATAAATATCTGAGGAAATTAGAAGCTATGATGATCGTTGCAGATAAATCTATTTCATTAGTAATTACGGGAACAGGTGATGTTCTTGAACCTGAAGATGGAGTCGCAGCTATTGGCTCTGGGGGAAATTTTGCTCTATCTGCAGCAAGAGCTTTAATTGACATTAAAGGAATATCAATAGAGGAAATTGCGAAAAAGGCTATGAAGATAGCTGGCGATATATGTGTTTATACAAATCATAATGTAGTTATTGAAAAGATAGAGGAGTGATATGTCTTCCAAGCAAAAAACTTTATGCACCAATTTTTCCAATCAGCCCATAACCCTTTCAGAAGGGCGGTCTTGTAGTAGTGACACCTACGATGAAAAAGATAACCTCTATAAAGATACTAAGAGTGGTTTTGATTCAAATGACAGCGATGTTCAAGTTAATGACAGCACTCAAGTTTTGTTGGATGACCTGCCACCACAGAAGATAGTTAAAGAATTGGACAGATTCATAATCGGACAGGATGATGCAAAGCGTGCTGTTGCTATTGCGCTCAGAAATCGTTGGCGTCGCAATCAGGTTCCATTTCCATTGCGTGATGAAATCATACCTAAGAATATATTGATGATCGGTCATACAGGGGTTGGTAAAACTGAAATAGCTCGTCGCTTAGCAAAACTTGCCGGTGCACCGTTCATAAAAATTGAGGCAACGAAGTTTACTGAAATAGGGTACGTTGGACGTGACGTTGATTCGATAATACGCGATTTAGTTGATGCAGCAATAGTTTTAGTTAAAGAGAAAGCCCGTAAAGCCTTAGCTAAAAAGGCTTTAATTTTAGCTGAGAAAACAATAGTAAACTCTATGGTAGGCGAAAATGCAACCGAAGAGAGTAAAAAAATTTTTAGAGAAAGGTTGAGGAATAAAGAGTTTGAGGACGGAGAAGTTTCTATTAACGTCAGAGAGAGCAAGAGTATGTTACCTACTTTCGATATACCAGGCATGCCAGGTGGGCAAGTTGGTGTGATGAATGTAACAGAAATAATGGGCAAGATGTTTAACGGGAGCAAAAAAACAAAAACTATTACGGTGAAGGTAAAAGAAGCGCGTGAAATATTAATTAATGAAGAAAGTGAAAGGCTAATGGATGAAGATAAGATAATCAAAGAAGCCATTGATCTTGTTAGTAATGACGGTATAGTATTTTTGGATGAAATAGACAAAATTGCAGCGCGTACAGAAGTAAAAGGTGAAGTAAACAGAGAAGGAGTGCAACGCGATCTGTTACCATTACTTGAAGGAACAACTGTTACAACTAAGTATGGCCATGTAAAAACAGACTATATATTATTTATTGCATCTGGTGCTTTTCATCAGTCTAAACCATCTGACCTCTTACCGGAATTGCAGGGCAGATTACCGATCAGGGTAGAACTTAAGGCACTTACTCAAGAGGATTTAATAAGAATATTAAAGGAACCAGAATCTAGTTTGTTAAAGCAGTACATAGCTTTAATGAAAACAGAAAATGTGACACTTGAGTTCACTGATGATGGTATAAAAACCATAGCTGAAATAGCGTTTACAGTTAATAGGCAAGTGGAAAATATAGGCGCAAGAAGGCTTCACACTGTCATGGAGAAGCTTTTAGATGAAATAAGTTTCATTGCTTCTGAGAAAAATAGCGAAAAATTCATTATAGACAGCAAGTATGTAAAAGATAAACTTGAGTCAATTTCGAAGCAGCTTGATTTATCTAAGTTTATACTTTAGGAAAAACGAAAAGCCTACTTTAAGTAGTATAGAGAGTGTTCAGAAGATTAGCCAGTAGACCTAAAATTTCAGCTATATTCTTTAGGCTGTTTTTCAACAGTAGAATGGTGTGCTGCGACCTCTTGCTTAACATCTAAGCTTAAGTCAATTATTGAGATATTTTCTTCATCATAATCTATGTCTTTTATTAACATATCGTCAGTAATAGTCAAAAGGTCAGGCGGAGAAAGAATAGTTCTTTTATTACCAGCTCTCATTCCCACAACTCCAAGCTCTATAGCAAGTGGTATTTTTTTATCGCCAACCCTAAATTGCACTGTTTGATCTTTGACTATATATTCCCCATTATGCTCCTTTACGCTATATTTAACCGATATCTCATCACTGCACCTTACTTGTTTTCCAGTCTTGTTAATTAAGTCATTAAAAACCATCAGATTATTTACTGAGTCGGGATATTTATCCTTTACTTCGATCAGTTTGACGTAATAAGAATTAAAATTCATTTTGTTCTCATTGGCAATAGTAACTACACGCTCTCCGCCTTCTTTCATACCTATTACCCCTAAACTCACTTCTTTTAGGTCATCTTGACCTATTTTCAAAGTAACATCAGAAACTTTGCTAGGGAGTGTTGCTGAGTTATTATTAGAAATTTTATATATTTGCAATAGGACTTCCAGGCCACAAAAAGCCTTGCTGCCACTGCCTTCAGTAATTTCATGAAAATTTATTGAATCTTCTTCCTTTTGCTGCGTTATTTCTTCTAAATATTCTGTCAGCCCATGCTTTTCAATATAGCGGTCAAGTGCTGATTCAAGTATTGGCTTCACTAGGTAATGTGCTATCGTCTGTATCAAACCACCATGCGTGGCATTTATCTCATAAAGCTTGTCCTTTTTTTCCGGTTTACCTTTGTTTATATAGACAATAGTAAACACAAAAGCAGAAGTTAAAGTGAGAATCATTACTACGGAAATAAGCATTTGTAATATAATTTTTCTAACCATCTTTCTTTACTTGATTCAATAAATCATATAAATAATTAGTATCCCCTGAAAGCGCACTCAAATTATCCAAGCCTTGTTTAAAGAGGCCGTCTATATAGTCCTCTACTTCACTTTTACCAAGCACAGACATAAGATTATTTGTTTTATCTTGTTCGTAGTCTTCAATATCATCCTTAGCTTGAAAGATAAGCCCTAGATTTATTCCATAGTTATATAACGCTTTACGTTGCTTGTCTGTAGCACCCCCGATTATAGCACCTATTTCACATGAAGCTGCAAATAGTTTTGCGGTTTTCATCAAATGAATTTCTTTTATTTTATCAGCTTGGCCCGACGTCATTCCAGCGTCATACATACAGCCGTACGAATGTTGTAGTTTTAAGGTAGAAAGGGTGTCATGCAAGTAGCTGACACTGGAATCCATTTCATGTTCAGCTCCACTATCGCATGGCTTTTTGCACGAAATGCTTGTAGGCAAAGCCTTCTGGATCCCAGTGTCCGCTACTTGAATGACAGAGGGTTGGGGGCTAAAATCTATATGCTCACTGTTAATATCTAAAGCCTGTCCTCCCACCATTCCCCTAATTCCTATTGCCTGAGAAAGAACTTTTATGATCTCACAGCGTTTCTCATTTAACGAAGATAATACCTCAAAAGCCAGAGTAAGTAGTGCATCTCCGGCAAGCACTGCTGTTGCTTCATCAAATTTTTTATGGCAGCTTAGCTGGCTTCTGCGAGTATCACTGTTGTCCATGCACGGTAAATCATCGTGAATTAGAGAGTAAGCATGAACAAATTCAATTGCTGCAGCAACTGATATTACTTTTTTAGCTTCCGCGTTAAACACTCGCGATGAAGCTACGACTAAAAAGGAGCGTATATGTTTTGCAGGAGCAAGGAGTATATAACGCATAGCTGATATAAGCTTATTCTCGCTATTTTCGGGTAAGAGTTTATTTACTTCTACAATAAGCAAATTTTTTGTTGTTTCGTCTAGCATTTTTGAATTGTTAATTGTTTAGCACGTAACGCTAGCCAGCTAGGGCAGTAGAAAACTTTACTGTAGTTTACCAGTTATAAAAGATATTGCAAACATAAAAATTTTTTATAACATCAAAGAATAGGTTATTTTTTTGGTAAGAAATGTGAATAGCGAACTAGCAAAGAGCACTAGAGAAGACATAGAAGAAAAAGTGAAAAAGATTATACTAGAGCATATTAGTAAGGATGTAGAGAAATTCAACAGCTCTTCAAAGCTTTCGGAGCATGGTACAGACAGCTTAGATGCAGTTGAAATCATCATGGCAGCAGAAGAAGAGTTTGGAATAGAAATTCCAGATGAAGACGCACAAAAAATGGAAACTATGGAGCAAATAGTTGAGTACATTAATAATAAAAAAGGCTAATAGTTAGTGTTAAATGAGCAGAAGAGTAGTAGTCACTGGTGTTGGTTTAATCACTCCACTAGCGGCAGATGTTGACAACACTTGGTCAAGGCTAATAAAAAGTGAGTCTGGCATAAAAGCAATCAATACGGATAGATTTGACTCTTCTGATCTTGCTTGCAAAATTGCAGGGCAGGTGCCGTTGCAATCAGATAACATTGAGCACCATTTCAATCCACTAGATTATATTTCTGAGAAAGACTCAAAAAGGACAGATCGTTTTATCCATTACGGTATTGCAGCAGCTATTCAGGCAGTAGATGATTCATTAATTTTGGAAAGCCAAAATATCAATCGGGAACGTGTTGGTGTGACTATTGGCTCTGGTATAGGTGGTCTTCCGTCAATTCAGGAAAATGTTATTACCATGCAGGAAAAAGGGCCCAGACGTGTCAGTCCATTTTTTGTCCCTGCAAGTCTAATAAATTTGATATCTGGCCATATTTCTATTAAATACGAATTTACAGGTCCAAACGATTCAGCAGTAACCGCATGTGCAACAGGTGCGCATGCAATCATAAACTCAGCAAGAACTATAAAACTTGGTGAAGCGGATGTTATGATTGCAGGTGGAGCAGAAAGTGCACTGTGTAGAGTTGGAATTGCAGGTTTTGCATCTATGAAGGCGTTATCAACTAAATTTAACGATAAACCGGAAGAAGCTTCAAGGCCATGGGATGAAGAACGCGATGGTTTTGTTATGGGTGAAGGAGCAGGTATATTGGTGCTGGAGGAATACGAACATGCGAAAAAAAGGGGGGCAAAAATACATGCTGAACTGGTTGGGTACGGACTCACAGGAGATGCGCACCACATTACAGCACCACATCCAGAAGGAAGAGGCGCATTTAAGGCAATGCAGCTTGCTTTAAAGAGCGCACAAATTAATCCCAATCAAGTAGGGTATATCAATGCACATGGAACTTCAACGCCACTTGGAGATAAAATTGAAGTAATAGCAATGAAACAGTTATTCGGTGACTACGTTTATAAAATACCTGTTTCTTCAACTAAATCTTCTATAGGACATTTACTTGGTGCTGCAGGGAGCGTTGAAGCAATATTCAGTATTCTTGCATTAAATAATGGAATTATTCCGCCAACCTTAAATTTACACAAGCCTTCAGAAGGATGTGATTTAAATTTTGTACCGTTTAAAGCTCAGGAGCATAAAATTCAATATGCGCTTTCTAATTCGTTTGGTTTTGGTGGCACTAATGCATCGCTCATATTTGGACAAGTTTAGTTGATGTCACCCCAGTGTCTTCCTCTTGTCATTCCAGTACCCTCCTCTTGTCATACAAGCAGCTCTCCTACTGTCATCCCAGCACGTGACACTGGGATGACAAACGGTTGTGAAAGGGAATACATATAAAAATTAAACTATCAATAGCAATTCAAAAAGAAAAAATATTCTATTCATCCCTGAAGAAGTATTTTATTGACAATTTATGAATAAAGATCAATAATGCGGAAAAGGAATTGATGGGCGTATGCATGAATTTAACCACTATTAATTGTACATTATTTGTTGTAATTACATATTTTTTGACGTGCATTATAGCTTGGTGCTTACCTTTCAAAGACATAACATTATTAACAACATTTGTTCCGGCTTCAGTTGCAATTTTGCTAACCATTTATAATAAACAGAAGGTAAGGGATCTTTTTAAACTTAGTTCGCCAAAAAACTGTCTATTAGGGTTTATACTTATTCTGGTAAGTATGCTAATTTCCAATGGTCTTTTGTCAATTTACTGCGGTTTTTCATTTTTCCGAGAGTCTTTTACGTTAGACCGTGTAAAGGATTTGAGTGCAGTTTTGAGTCCATTAGTGATGTTATTTGTTTTATTATCAACCTTTGTGATGTGGATCATTATGTCTCTTGGTGAAGAGATCGGTTGGCGTGGCTATCTTTTGAAAAATCTTAAAAGCAAAATATCAAATTTTTATATCAGAGCAATTATTGTCGGTATTATTTGGTCAGTATGGCACATACCAACTTATGTGGTTGCTGGCTCAGCTTTGTGGAAGGATGGCTTTACATTCCCGACTATTTGTGCTTATACCCTTTATATTTGTGCAATGTCTATAATGTTTACCTGGTTGTTTGAAAAAGACAACTCGATTTGGCCAGTAACTATTGCTCATGCAACAAATAATCTTGTGTATAGTGTTTTGAGCATTCTAATGCCGTCTCCTCCTCTGTCAACTTTCGATGCAGTAATTTGCCTTACATTAGGAGCAGCTGGTTATTTCATTGTTGCAATTGGTGTTATTTGGTTTGATAAAGCTCGAGAGCGTCATTTGAGTAATTCATAGTATAAAATTTCGGGGGCAATTCGCATCAGGTGTCATGCAGGTAGCATGACACTGGGATGATGAGGAAGAAAAAGCAAATTTTGCCTTTTACGGTCAATCTATTATACTTAGTAAGACTTCAATAAACTAATGAATTATACTTTATATCTAATTAAATGCACAAGATATTAATAAGAAATAACTACAAACCTTTGGTCGGAAAAATCAAGATTAATGGCTCAAAAAATGCTGTTTTACCAATAATGGCAGCAAGTCTATTAAGTAGCTCCCCGGTAATTTTGCATAATGTACCTGATTTAATTGATGTGCATCTAATGTCTAAGTTGCTTGAAAGTCTTGGAGCAGAAGTGAACTTTATGCACAATAAAAATTATAAAGCGAACCATACTTTGAAAATTGACTGCAGCAATATCAACAATCACGTGATGCCATATAAAACCGCAAGTAAGCTAAGAACTTCTTTTCTAATATTGGGTCCAATGCTTAGCAGATTTGGCAAAGCGAGAACAGCATTTCCTGGTGGATGCAACATTGGAAAGCGTCCCGTTGATATGCATATTAAAGCATTAGAAGAAATGGGAGCTAAAATTGAAATTGACGGCTATAATATAATTGCAACAGTGAAAGGAAAGCTACAAGGAAAAGAAATCACATTTGAGAAAATAAGTGTTGGCGCAACAGAAAATGTAATAATGGCAGCAACATTTGCAGAAGGAGTGACAACAATAAACAATGCTGCAACTGAGCCGGAAGTTCTTGATTTAATAGATTTTCTGAAGAAAATGGGTGCTGATATTGAAATTGATAATACAAAGGTCATAATAACAGGAGTTGAAGCACTAAATGGATGTGTTCATAAAATAATACCAGATCGCATAGAAGCAGGCACCTATGCACTAGCTGCTATAATAACCGATGGTAAGTTGGAGTTGGAAGGAATAAATCTATCTGATATAAGGTGTATTACAAATGAGTTGGAGACTATAGGAGCTATGGTTGAACTGTATGATGGAGGCATTGTTATTTCCAGAAAAAATGGCTCTATTAAGTCTGCTAACGTTGCGACAGATCCATATCCCAATTTTCCCAGTGATATGCAACCACAACTGATGTCTGCAATGTGCATCGCTGATGGGATATCAGTAATTGAAGAGAACATTTTTGAAAACAGATTTACACATGCAGATGAATTGAGAAAGTTAGGTGCTAATATCAGCATCGAGAAAAGCAAAGCTACTATAAGTGGAATAAAAAGCTTATCTGGAGCTAATCTATATGCTACTGACTTAAGATCAACAGCAGCTTTGGTGCTTGCTTCTTTGGTAGCTGGTGGAGAAACTATAATAAACAATTCATATCATTTATGGAGAGGATATGAAGCAATGCATGAAAAACTCAATTCATGTGGAGCTGATATCTCCATTTCGTCTTGAGGACATTTTATGAATGAAGCAACCAAACGAACTATAGTAAAAGAAATAGATGCAATCTTATATGAAGAACATAAGGTATTAGACCATGGATTTATTCGAGTAGTGGATTATATGGGCTCTGATAGCGCTATAGTTCAAGCTGCTCGTGTTTCTTATGGCAAGGGAACAAAACAGATAAGTCAGGATGAAGCACTTATAAAGTATTTAATGAGACATCATCATACAACTCCATTTGAAATGTGTGAAATTAAGTTTCACGTGAAACTTCCAATTTTTGTTGCAAGGCAATGGATAAGGCATAGAACTGCAAATGTGAATGAATATTCAGCAAGGTATTCAATACTTGATAATGAATTTTATACACCTAAACCAGAACAAGTTGCAAAACAATCTGACAATAATAAACAAGGTAGCGGGGAAGCTTTTGATCCAGATACCTCAAAGGAAATAATAGATTCTCTAACAAATGACTCTAATTTAGTATATTCTCATTATGAAAAATTTATTGAGCAGGGGCTTGCAAGAGAAATTGCCAGAACTAACCTAATGCTTAATTACTACACGCAATTTTATTGGAAAATAGATCTGCATAATCTCCTTCATTTTTTGAAGCTTAGAGCTGATAAGCATGCCCAATATGAAATCAGAGTTTATGCAGAAGTTATGCTGGATATAATAAAAAAATGGGTTCCACTGGCCTACAATGCCTTTGTTGAATATTGCCTAGAATCAGCCTGTATTTCAAGAACTGGTCTAGAAATAATTCGCAAATTAATTAAAGGGGAAAACGTTACTAGAGAAGAAAGTAATATTGGTAAAAGAGAATGGGGCGAGCTGATGTCTATACTTGATAAACAATCTTAAAGATAAAGGCATACGTGTCAATCTCCTCTGTCAGTTAACTCTCGTTCACCAGATTGAATCTTGCTTTTTACATCACATTAACTCATCACTTTTATAGAACATCTCATTAAAATCATTTAGAGTTCCAAAATCCTGACCCTTGATAAACAGGTGATCATTAGCAACATGTGCTTCATCAAGAGTAAACAGCTCGTAATGATGATTGTGAGCGGGCCTAACAATTTCATTATATAAAACCATTACTTGTTCGTAGTTATATCCATCGCCAGCATGATA
This sequence comes from Wolbachia endosymbiont of Drosophila barbarae, assembly GCF_044752445.1. Classification (NCBI taxonomy): domain Bacteria; kingdom Pseudomonadati; phylum Pseudomonadota; class Alphaproteobacteria; order Rickettsiales; family Anaplasmataceae; genus Wolbachia; species Wolbachia endosymbiont of Drosophila barbarae. The sequence goes on from NZ_JBIXJM010000150.1 coordinate 14,111, forward strand.
TTTACCACGTACGGTATCATAAAAATTCTTTACATCATCATATGTCACTTGCAGCTCCACCTTATACTTTCCCACTTCAAGAGGACTTCCTGTCTTTATTTTTAAGGGATGTTGTGAATTTGCAACACTGTTAGAAGTTTCTGCTTCAATATCAGAATTTTTATCCATATTTTCTATCACACTTGCCATAACAGTTTCTTGTTCATCTTCTGTTGGTTTTGTTTGTTTTTCAGTCTTATTACTGCTACTGTCAGTTTCCACAGTTACTTTTTTTACTTCTATATCTTTTTGAGCTTTCTCATTACTTTGCTTGTGTATTTCATCTCCATGCAATTTTTCCTGCAGAGCTTTTTTCGTATCAGCATAATCATCACGATTGCTTTGCAAAGCTGGTTTATATAGCATTTCTCATAATAGTCCGAACAGGTCATAGGAAGGCAGAATCAACAGCACGACGAAAGGATTCGAATAGAGGAATGTTTTTCCTAGCTCTGTTTTTTATAGCAAACCAATGATGCTCAATTTTGTTGAAATCTGGAGAATACGGCGGCAGATACAAAATTTCTGCACCAACTCCTCTAGCAAGCTCGATAATCTTACCAGACTTATGAAAAGTAGCATTGTCAAGAATGACAGTCTGTC
>NZ_JBIXJM010000151.1:0-7661 GCF_044752445.1 Wolbachia endosymbiont of Drosophila barbarae
CAAGAAAGCTAGTGAATTTGGTTATGTCTTGATTAAAAAAGAGCTACTAGCAGAAAGAGTTTCTTAGAAGCATAGACAAAAACTTCGTGCTTCCTCCTTTGTGCTTCCTTTATTAGCACGAATGTAGTGTCAGTTTCAAAATTTATATTTTCATCCATCTGAAAGGCAACTTTCATTTATGTTCTCTACCTATTGTCACAATTGTACAAATGTTATAATTTGAAAGCGATTTTTGCCTAATGGCGTAACTTACTGTACCTATATCGTACATAACTTACAACTTGTTTTACTCCCTTTACTTTTCTTGCAATTGCTATTACAGCTTTTAATTCCGCTTTATTTTGGGCTATACCCATCAAATAAACAACTCTATCAACCGTATTAACGCTATAATTAATTGACTTAATATTTCTTTTTCCCAGGAGTCTTGTTCTTATTTCCGCTGTTATCATGCCATCTACAGTGGTGTCTAGCATGGAAGCCATTTGAATTGGTATTACTCTTATTTCATTTATCACTTCTTTAATTTCTTTTTGCTGCCAAGCTATTTTTTCTGCTGTAAGTTGTTTTTCAGGAGTGTCAACACTTCCAATGAGCAATACTCTTCCTTCACTTACTTTAACCTTTATGGATGAAAATAGCCCATGTTTTAAGAGCCCCTTATTAATTCTGATGACCATAGTCGTATCATCAATGATATTTCCCAAGGATTTGTCCTGCATTGTTATTGCTGTTGCTGTCGCTGTAGCCACCACACCACCTATTATAAGGGTTGTGCAACCACTTTGTGTAATCAAAAAAATTGCGAGTAAGAAGCTTGTTATTAATCTCATTATTGATTTTCAGGGTTTAGAGCTTTCATTAAGAAATGTTAATAAGCTTTTTTGATTGTGTAAATACCATAAATTAAGTAAGACTTTAAACCTTGAATATTTTTAATGGAATACCTATAATAGGGTACTGAAAATTTCTTGCGGATATGGCGGAATTGGTAGACGTGCCAGGTTTAGGTCCTGGTGAGCTTGCTCGTGGGGGTTCAAGTCCCTCTATCCGCACTTTAAAGTCATGTAACTTAGGTTTTAAGGGAAAATTTATAATCACTAAATACACTTTTGTTTGTGTAAAAACCTGTTCTTAAGGATTGTGTTTAACTTAAATTCTGGTAAAATGACTCTATTAAGATATGAATTAAAATGTTAATAAATGAATTATGATGTCTAATAATATACCTCAAAATACAGTCGAAGTAAGTAGCGTATATACCTACAAAGAGCTTAGTATAGATAAACTAAAGTATGAGTATGAAATCACAGTTGGTAGTGATTATATAAAACAAAAGGTAAATTCCAGGTTGCAAGAGATAGCAGAAAATGCAAAATCACCTGGATTTAGGGCTGGAAAGATGCCCTATGACCTTGTTGTTGCAAATTATAAAAACGAGGCTTTGGAATATGTGATAAATAATACAATTGATTATTGCTCAAGTGATTTGATGAAAAAAATTGAAGTCAAGTCTCACATTTATCCTAAGGTTGATGTTATATCATTACCAGATCTGGGCAAAGAAAATGAGGAGGGCAATTTTGTATACAAGCTATCTTTTGAGTCGATGCCTGAAGTACCGATGATAGATCTTGACAAAATAAACTTAAAGAAAATTGAAGCAAAGATTGAAGAGGAAGATATAAAAGAATTTATTGATTCTATCAAAACAAAGTTCCCCAATTTTGCCTCTGTTGATGATGCTTCTTATCAAGCGAAAGATGGGGATAAATTGATAATTTATTTTGAAGGGCGGATTAGGAATAAGCTCTTTCAAGGTGGAAGTAGCAAAGATTTTGCCGTTAATTTAGGGTCTGGCACATTTATTAATGGTTTTGAAGATCAATTAACTGGTATGAAAAAGGGAGAAACAAAGAACTTTAAGTTGAAATTTCCTGAAAATTACCAAGCCATTTCCCTTGCAGGACAGGAAGCTGATTTTTCTGTGCGAGTTAATGAGATTCAAACTGCCAAAGATTTTGAAAATGATGATGAAATAGCTAAGAGTATTGGGTTTAAAGATTATTCTTTGCTAATAAATCATGCAAAAAAAATGATTGGTGATCAGTGCACCGAAATGAGAAATCTCTTAATTAAAAAGGAGCTGTTTGATTATTTGGATGCTAATTATAGTTTTGATTTACCCACAGACATAGTAAAACAGGAGCAACAAAGAATGGAAGGAGAATTGGGTGCTCAAAATGATTCTCGTAAAGAAGCTGAAAAACGTGTAAAGCTTGCTATGTTATTTATGAAATTTAGTGCAGAACATAAAATATCATTAACTCAAAATGATGTTTTGAGTGTTATTGTAAATCAATATGTCAGTAAAGATGTGCAATTTGACAGAGTACTTAAGCATTTTGAATCAAATAAACAATTTCAAGAATTAGTTAGAGGGCAAGCGCTTGAGTATAAAGTGACAGATTATATAATAGAAAAAGTTAGTAAAGAAGAGCAGATTGTTTCTGTGAAAGAATTAAAGGAATTATTTGATAATATTTAATAGGAAAAGGTATGACTCTTATACCAATTGTAGTTGAACAAACTAGTCGCGGTGAGCGCGCTTATGACATATATTCAAGACTAGTGAAAGAAAGAATAATTTTTGTAACAGGTCCCATTGAAGACAATATGGCCAGTGTAATAGTAGCACAGCTTTTATTTTTAGAATCGGAAAATCCCGATAAAGACATTTGTATGTACATCAACTCACCAGGTGGTGTTGTAACTGCTGGTTTGTCGATCTACGATACAATGCAGTATATAAACCCAGACGTTTCAACTTTATGTATAGGTCAAGCTGCGTCTATGGGTTCTTTATTGCTTGCAGCTGGTACAAAAGGTAAGCGCTACTCTCTACCTCATTCAAGAATTATGATACATCAGCCATCTGGTGGTTATCATGGTCAAGCAACTGATATAGAAATACATGCTAATGAAATTTTGCGGGTTAAGAAAAAACTAAATCAAATTTATGAAAAACATACTGGAAATTCACTGAAGAAAATTGAAGGAATGATGGAAAGAGATAAATTCATGGATCCTGAAGAAGCAAGGAAAATTGGCTTAATTGACAGGGTGATAGCTGAGCGTACAGATATTGAAATTGAAAATATTAAAGTTAAACAAAAGGTGGGTTAATGGATAACAATAATGATTTACACTACTGTTCTTTTTGCAACAAGGCGCAAGATGAAGTAGATAAATTGATTACTAACTCTTCGGATGGTTTAAAGGTGTTTATTTGTAATGAGTGCATAGAATTATCCCATAAAGCAATAAGTCAAAAGAAAGATAGATCTTTTAATTCAGATCGTATATCTGATATGAAGCTATTACTAAAGAAACCTGAGGATATAAAAAACTTTCTCAGCAAGCATGTTGTAGGTCAAGAACACGCGCAACACGTTTTATCTGTAGCTATGTATAACCATTGTCAATCCATGGTACAATTTCATGCTATAAGTGATATTGAAATCGAGAAGTCAAATATAATGCTTATTGGTCCCACTGGTTCTGGTAAGACTTTGCTAGCCAAAACACTTGCTAAAGTTTCAGATGTGCCATTTGCTATGGCTGATGCGACAACTTTAACTGAGGCAGGTTATGTGGGTGATGATGTAGAAAGCGTGTTGTCGCGTTTATTACAAGCTGCAAATTATGACGTTGTAAAAGCACAGCGTGGTATAGTGTTTATAGATGAAATAGACAAGATTACAAGAAAATCTGAAAGCACTTCAATAACCCGTGACGTTTCAGGTGAAGGGGTCCAGCAAGCTCTGCTTAAGATTATGGAGGGTACAGTTGCTTATGTTCCGCCACAAGGAGGGCGAAAACACCCACAACAAGAGTTTATACAAGTGGATACTAGTAACATACTGTTTATTTGTGGAGGAGCTTTTGAAGGCCTCGATAAAATTATTGAAGCGAGAAAAAAGGGAACGTCAGTTGGCTTTGGAGCAGATATAAGTCAGTCTAAAGAGCAAAAGAAAAAGAATGCTTTACATGATGTTCAACCTGAAGATTTAATCAAATTCGGTTTAATACCCGAATTTGTAGGGCGGGTTCCAATAACTGCTGTTTTAGATGAGCTGGATCATGAAGATTTAATACATGTATTGACAGAGCCAAGGAATGCACTAATAAAACAGTACAAAGCATTGCTTGCGTTTAGCAAAGTAAACCTTGAGTTTTCAGATGAAGCAATATCAGCTATTGCTAAAAAGGCTATAAGCTACAAAACAGGTGCAAGAATGTTACGTGCTATCTTGGAGTCACTTTTGCTTGACATTATGTATACATCTGGAAACGGAGGCTTTGAAGGTAGCACTATAGTAATCACTAAGAAAATGGTAGAATTAGGAAAAGCAACGGTTAATCATAATAACAATGGCAATGTTATAACGGTTAATGATTAATTTGAGGCATATATTATGAACATTGAACGTGCTGTAAGCTCTAGTTTTACTGCATTGCCAGTATTACCTTTAAGAGATGTAGTAATTTTTCCAAATATAATGGTGCCTTTATTCATAGGCAGAGAAAAATCTGTTAATGCACTAGAGTATGCAATAAGTAGTAGTAATCACCAAAATGAGATTTTTCTTGTAGCACAGAAAGATGGCTCTGTTGATAATCCAGGGCCTGAAGATCTTTATGAAGTAGGTGTGTTAGCAAGCATTGTACAACCGTTAATAAAATTACCTGACAATGCAGTAAAAGTTATAATCCGGGGGATAAGAAGGGGAAGAGTTGTAGAATATATTAGCTCTCATACTTTATTACAAGCCAGGGTAGAGTTAGACAGTCATTATAAAGAAGATGAAGACAATATTGACTTAGAAGCTTTAAGGCGATCTGTTGTAGACGCGTTCGATAGCTGGTGTAAGCTAAACAAGAAAAATCAGCCCGAGGTTGCCATTAACTCCATTGATCAAATCAAAGAAGTTGATCAACTTGTAGACACGGTAGCTTCACATTTAAATATAAAAGTATCAGATAAACAAAGCATACTTGAGGCTTATGACCCAGAAGAGCGTTTAAAAAAAGCTTTTGCTTTTATTGAGAGAGAAATGAGTATTTTGAACGCACAAAACCGTTTATATAAGACAATTAAATCGCAAGTTGAAAGCACTCAGAAAGTTTACTACCTTAACGAGCAATTGAAAGCTATACAGAAAGAATTAGGCGAATTTGAGAATGGTGATGAAGGGAATATACTCAATGAATTTGAAAAAAAGATAAATGAAACAAAGCTTTCTCAGGAAGCAAGAGAGAAAGCTATAACTGATTTGAAGAGATACAAGAAAATGAATCCCATTTCTCCTGAAGCTACAGTTATATCTAGTTACTTGCATTGGTTGCTTGAGTTGCCATGGGGAAAGTACAAAGATGCAAAAATTAACTTAAATGCAGCTAAGAAAATCTTAGATGAAAATCATTATGGCATAGAGAAAGTAAAAGATAGAATAATAGAATTTTTAGCGGTATTAAAAAGAGTAAAAGAGATAAAAGGTCCTATACTTTGCTTAGTTGGACCGCCAGGTGTTGGTAAAACTTCTTTAGCTAAGTCTATGGCAAGAGCAGTAGGAAGAGATTTTGTTCGCATAGCTCTTGGTGGTGTGCGTGATGAGTCTGAGATACGAGGGCATAGGAAAACTTATATTGGCTCAATGCCTGGTAAAATCATTCAACACATGAAAAAAGCTAATTCATGCAACCCGCTTTTTCTGCTTGATGAAATAGATAAGATGGGTTCTGATTCGCGTGGCGATCCTGCGTCTGCATTACTTGAGGTTTTAGATACTGAGCACAATAAACACTTTACGGATCATTACTTGGAAGTTGAGTTTGATCTTTCAAGTGTAATGTTTGTAGCTACGGCAAACAGCTTAAATTTACCACATCCTTTGCGTGATAGGATGGAAATTATACAATTGTCCGGGTATACTGAAGATGAAAAAATCAGTATTGCTACACACCACCTTATTCCGAAGTTAAAGAAGGAGCATGGTTTGTATCAGAAGGAATGGGACATAACTAATGAGGCGTTATACGAGTTGATACGTTTATATACACGTGAAAGTGGTGTGCGAAGTATGGAAAGGGAGCTTGCAAAGCTCATGAGAAAGGCAGTTAAAGAAATATTGACTGATAAAAATAAGAAAATATCCGTAGGGGTTGACAATTTACAAGATTATTTAGGGGTACGTAAATATACCTTTGGCATTGCGGAAAATGAGAGTTTAGTAGGAATAGTAACTGGGCTCGCCTATACTGAAACAGGTGGTGATATTTTGATGATAGAATCAGTCCTAATTCCGGGCAAGGGAGAAATAAAATACACAGGAAAGCTTGGAGAGGTTATGCAAGAATCTATAAAAGCTGCGTATAGTTATATTCGATCAAATTGTTTGTTTTTTGGTATAAAGCCCGAAAAATTCCAAAATAATGATATACATTTACATGTACCTGAGGGTGCAGTACCAAAAGATGGCCCTTCTGCTGGCGGTGCGGTATGTACGTCTATTGTTTCTCTTATGACGAATATACCAGTTAACAAAAATGTTGCTATGACAGGCGAAGTGACATTGCGTGGTAGAGTTTTAGCTATTGGGGGCTTAAGAGAAAAATTGCTTGCAGCGCTCAGAGGATCAATCAAAACTGTGATTATACCAAGTGAAAATGAGAAAGATATGCAAGAGATTCCGGCAAGCATCAAAGAGGGGATCAACGTAGTTTTTGCTAAGAATATTGATGAAGTTATGAAAGTTGCTTTAATGCACCCTACTACTCCAATTGATGGTGATGATAATCAAAATAGTGTGCCTTCCTCTATAGAAAGTAAAGATGATACTTTTCCTATGTCGGAAACATTGAAGCATTAGATTAAAAAAATATTATCAATCTCCATTTCTCTTTTATCCGGCAAAAATCCACCAACTTGTGCATCCCATAAGGATATGACTTGCTTTGTTGTTATGTCATTCATATTTTTTACTTATTCTATCCCCCAGTTTAATTCAAGTAGATGATATATTATAATAGTCCTTTTCATGGAAACCTTTTCTGGTAGATTGCTTTCTAGAAAAACATTGGTCAAGGTGCCAACTGTGGTTTATAATAATATAAATTATATCATAGTTGATTTGCGTTTATCAGAGCTGAGGTATGTTTTATTTTACAAATTTTTTGCCTATTTTACTGTTCCTATTTCTTTTTGTAGGAAGCGGCATATATTTTACTGTTCTTGGCGTGTCAAATGCTTTTTATCAGTTATCTCCACTGGTAGCCATTGTTCCTGCCATAGCTCTGGGTTGGGTTTTATACAAGGGCAATACTGAAGAAAAAATGTATGCCTTTCTAGATGGGGTAAGAGATCGTAATATTATCACTATGTGCATCATTTTTTTACTTGCAGGTGCATTCAGTGAAGTATAGCTCTTTTCATAGAAGTCCGGATGTGATAAGATAAGGATAGAAGATGATAAGGAGGTTGAGTGCCAGCAGCATATAGTTATGACTTAAGGAAAAAAGCAATGGAAGCGCTAGACGAAGGAGAAAGCAGAGAAACAGTGGCAGCAAGATTTAAAATTGGACGAACTACTTTATGGGAG
>NZ_JBIXJM010000152.1:0-8261 GCF_044752445.1 Wolbachia endosymbiont of Drosophila barbarae
AAAAGAAACCCTAGGGTAGCTAGTTATTCACTATCCATTTTTTAAGTTGGCGTTTTTTAATGTTTTAAATAGCGCGTTTCAGCTTGTGTAGGTAAAAACCTAGAAATATTGTGAAGACATAAGGTGCACATAGTGCAAAAAATTAAAAATAAGACGCCAACTACGTTGTTTTCTTGCTGTTTAATCTGCACAGATGAAGATAACTGAATACCTTCAGTTTCATGATAAGGGGGCTGGCGAAGGGTGTCAAGCAAGTTTTTTCGTTTCTATTTCCAATAAAAGTTTGTTATATGGTTATGCAAGAAGTCTATTATAAATGAAATGAATGTGAAAAATATCTTGTTAGCACTTTTAGTACAAATGATATTCAGTTTGCCGCTATTTGCAGCTGATCCTGTTTTGCTCAACTGCATTAAAACTCCGGAAATATATGACCTTGATGCAAGGCCAAAAAATTTTAGCTCTTCAAACAATTTAAGAAGGAAACCTGGTTCTCCAAATAGTGCAATAGGGGAATTAATACACATAGTGGGTAGAATTACTGATATAAACTGCTTACCAATACAAAATGCTGTAGTTTCTATATGGCACGCGAATTCACGCGGCGTGAACCATTACGATAAGAATATAGAGGATGATCCGAATTTTGCTGGATCAGGAAGGTTTGTAGTGAATAATCTTGGCTATTATAATTTTATTACGATAGCACCTGGTAAAATTGGTGATAGAGCTCCACATATTAACTTTCTAGTTCAACATCCGGATTTTCCGGAATTCACAACGCAAATGTTTTTTGTTGACCATAATTGCGATAATTGTGCTGATCCTGTTCTTGGAGATTTTGTTAGTAATGGGCTTGCAAGCCTTCTCATAACACCATTTACTTACAGTGATCAGGTCATAAAAACCTATACGTTTAACATTACCTTGGGCGGATATAATAAGTTCTCTAATAAAAGATAAAAAACCCTTGCATGTAAGGGAGTCCATAGTAAACTTGAGTGTTATTGTACTTAGGATGTATATGAAAAATATCTTACTGATGTTTTTGCTGTGGTTTATGTACAGTTTACAATTATTTGCAACGGAGATGCCAGCAATGAAAATAACAATTTCTAAAATTTCGCCCGATTTTAAAACAATAGTAACGGGTTTATTTGAGGACAACGAAACCGTAAATGATGGCGGAGTTTTGCAAGGAAAACAGATCATGGATAATATAAAGCAATTTAGCAATTTCAATGGAAGTTTTGGTGAATTTTTCTCTACTACTTTGCCAGAAGAAAAAAATGTCATAGTTGTTGGACTTGGTAAGAAGGATGAATGGAATGAAAATAAAGAATTAAATATTGGTGGTAAAATATATTGTGAGCTAAGCAGATTAAAAATTAAAAAAGCAGCGGTTTTAATCGAAGGTAGTGCAGCAAATGTTGCATATGGTGCGTTTCTGCGTAGTTTTAAGTTTGATAAGTATAAAACTAAAAAGGATGAGAAAATTACAGAGGTAGAGGAGATTACCGTATTAGTAAAAGATGAGCAATTAAGTAATGCTGAAAGATCATTTGAGCACTCAAGGCAAGAAGGTGAGAGTATATTCCTTGCGCGCTCTTTTATAACAGAGCCTCCTAACATTCTATATCCAGAATCCTATGCTGATCATATAAAAAAAGAACTTACTAAGCTTGGCCTTGAAATCGAGGTGCTTGATAAAAAGCAGATGGAAGAGAAAAAAATGGGAGCCTTGCTTGGAGTTGCACAAGGAAGTAGTAAAGAACCAAAATTAGTAGTGATAAAATGGAATGGAGCTGCTAAAGAACAAAAGCCAATAGCTTTTGTTGGTAAAGGCATAACGTTTGACACTGGTGGAGTATCGCTCAAACCTTCACGTGGTATGGAGTCGATGAAATATGACATGGCAGGCTCTGCTGCTGTGGTTGGGGTGATGCATGCTTTAGCAGGACGAAAAGCAAAAGTAAATGCGATCGGTGTGGTCGCACTTGCAGAAAATGCAGTGGGTGGTAATGCTCAAAGACCAAGTGATGTAGTAACTTCAATGTCTGGACAGACAATAGAAGTGTTGAACACCGATGCAGAAGGAAGGCTCATACTTGCAGATGCTTTGTGGTATACGCAAGAGAGATTTTCACCACAATTTATGATTGATCTTGCAACTTTAACTGGTGCTATAGTGGTTGCGCTTGGAAATAACGAATATGCTGGTCTTTTTTCAAATAATGATGAATTAGCAAACCGTCTGATTGATGCAGGAAATGAAGTAAATGAGAAGTTATGGCGTTTTCCTATGAATGAAACTTACGATAAAATTATTGATTCACCGATTGCTGATGTGCAAAATATCGCTCCTGCGGGCTCTGGCGGAGATAGCATAATGGCTGCACAGTTTTTACAGCGTTTTGTGGATGAAACTTGCTGGGCACATTTAGATATTGCAGGCACTGCTTGGCACGAAAAAGGTACTGACATTTGTCCAAGAGGAGCAGTAGGTTTTGGTGTAAGGTTACTTAATAAGTTGGTTGAAAAGTACTACGAAGCCAATGATTAAAGATCTTTATCTGGATTTATGGCTTGACTTACAGCTACATGAACGTTTATTTTTGAGGCGCAGCAAATGAAAGTAGCTGATACATATTTCTTTTTTTCTGGATTCCAGTGTCAGCTACTTTCATGACACCCTGACAACCGTCATCCCGCTACTTGTTAGCGGCTGAGATACCGCGAATGAATCGCGGTATGACGGTTCGTGGCGGCGTGACGATAAGCTCGTCATCCCGCTGCTTGTTAGCGGGATCTAGAGATACCGCGGCGGCATGACGTAGGGAAACCGTTTTTTGGGTTAGCTATAACAGTAGTCAGGAAACAATAGCTTAAAAAGAGACTTAGTGTTAAATTTCTAATAGATTACTTATAAAAACAAATCTTATGGAAAGTAGAGCTAAGGCTTGGTTCATTTGGCTGATTAGTAATTTGGTTGTTATATTCAGCAACATGCAGATAATTTATACCTTTATAAGTGTAAATCTCGAAAAGGAACTTGGACTTACAATCGCGCAAGTTGCACTGGCTAATTCAGCATATACTTGGACTTTCGCCATCTTACAATTTTTTAGTGGAGCAACGTTTAATGTTTTTTCCAGTAAAAAAATTTATTTTTTCTCGTTATCAACTATGATCTTGGGGTTTTTTGTCCTTATTAATAGTGACAATTTCTCCCATTTGATTTTGTCTCAAGTGTTGATTGCAACTGGAGCATCATTTGGTTTTATTGGTGCTGCTCACACAAGTAGCATATGTTTTTCCGCTGCCCAATTTGGACTAATGTTTTCACTAGTGCAGACAATTTCAAGCCTTTCTGCTTTGGTAATTCAAATACTGTTCTCTAACTTGCTTGCCGAAGATGCATATTGGAAAAATCTGATTGTATGCATAATACTATTTGGTGTGTTGATATTTGTACTTACGCTTTTTTGTCCAAACACACTTCCAGAAAGCAGCTCAGAAAAGCGCACAATAAAAAGCTCTATGAAGACAGTAATGTGCTCTATATTAACAGTGCTAAAATTAAGAGATATCTGGATAACTTCAGTGGTGGGTGCTATTACTTTTGGAACATTTTTAGCACTTAATACCTTGTGGGCTCGAAGGTTACTGGGCAACTCAGAACTCAATGCAATGGAGTCAGGTATAGCAACTGCAATACTATGGTTTGGTCTTGCAGTTGGTGCTCCAATTGCAGATCGAATCTCAAACTTATTTAAAAATAGGAAACATGTAATTTCTGCTTTTGCTTTATTGCAAGGCGTCTCAATTATTATTTTACTATACAGCCATTTAACAGTCCACGTTGTGTACTTTTGTATGTTAATGTTCGGGTTTTTTGCGGGAGGACATATGCTTAATTTTACTGTCGGCAGCGAGATTGTGAAACGAAAATACATCAGCACATCATCATCCATTATCAATGGATTTATGTTTATTGGCAGTGGAGTTATAGTGTCAATGTTAGCACTTTTTACAGATCATAAAATGGCACTTTTTGCAATATTTGCGATATTGATAGTTGCCGGTATTTTAAATTATGCAACAAAAGAGACATACTCTAAAAAATAAAGTAGCTGAATCTCGAGTCGATTGCTATATTATATTTACGTATTGTAATATTTATCAATAATGGATCACGTTACAACAAAAGACACAACAGTAACTAAGGCAACGATAGCTGGAGATATAAACCAAGAAATAGGATTATCAAAGGAAGACTCTGTTTCGATAATAGATGATATATTGGACGAAATAAAGACAAGCTTGGTAAAGGATGGAATAGTAAAAATATCGTCATTTGGAACATTCTTGGTTAAGAAAAAGAAGGAAAGACCAGGAAATATACCAAATACATCGGAGAAAGTGATGATTCAGGCAAGAAATTCAGTTTCTTTTAGGCCTTCAAAAATTATAAAAAAATCAATCAATAATTAATGAACAAGGAAAAATTATTTTATACGATTGGGGAAGTAGCTGAAGAGCTACATTTGGAACAGCATGTTTTGAGATTTTGGGAAGGTCAATTTCATCAAATTAAGCCTACAAAGCGTAAAGGAAGAAGGCTATATGATCGCAAGTGTATAGAGGCCATAAAGAAAGTAAAATACATGCTATATGATAAAGGATATACAATAAAAGGAGTGCAAAAAGAATTTGGTAATGATATAAAAGTCACAAAGAATTTGTTGCAAGAACTCACCGATTTGAGGGACTATTTAACTAGTAAAATAAATAACGAGGAAAGTAACAAGCAGGCGTGAAACACTACGTCTCGCTAAAATTTTGGAGTTTTGTGAGAGTTTAAAATGTGGCATATAGCCTCATTTCTTATGTTATTAGCAATATTAATAGGCTGTGGCCTGCAAAAACCTGCACCTGTGCTGCTTAAAGGCGAAGAATTTTACGGAAAAAGAGATCTGGAATATACAAGAGAGTACCATTTAATTAGGGAGCCTTCAGTGCAAAAAGAAAGTAGAAAAGCCATCATAAATAGGATATACAAAGATAACAATAATACACAAAATGTGGGGGTAAATTGTAAATTTGTAATGCCAGTTAAAGGTTCAGCTACCTCTTCTGATGAAATGTGTAAGGATGGCATAAAAATTGCTGCTCAAAATGGAACGAACGTAGTTTCCTCTGCACTAGGCAAAGTGATATATGTAGGCAAAGGGCTGAGATGGTATGGGAATTTAATTATAGTGGAACACAAAGATAATTACATGACTGTGTACTCCTATTTAAAAACCATACATGTTGAAATTGGCGATAAAGTAAAGCAAGGTCAAGTAATTGGATCTGCAGGTAAATCAAGCACACAAGATAAAGATCCACAGATGTGTTTCACAATACGACATAATGGCCAAGCGGTTGATCCTTTGATGCATATGAACTGTAATTGAATTTGGATTTATATGAAATATGATTTTAAAAGTGTTGAAAAATTTTATCAAGATAAATGGGATTTTTCTGTAAGCAAGAGTGGTAAACAAGAAAAGTGTTACGTGTTGGAAATGTTTCCATATCCATCTGGTAAAATTCATATGGGACACTTACGTAACTATGCAATAGGGGATGTGATAGCGCGTTACAAGAGAGCTAATGGATTTGAGGTTTTGCATCCAATTGGCTGGGATGCGTTTGGATTACCAGCTGAGAATGCAGCAAGGGATAACAATATTAGCCCCGAAACATGGACAAAAGAGAATATAGATAATATGCGTACACAGTTGAAATCTATAGGTCTTTCTTATAATTGGGAGCGTGAACTCTCCACATGTGAGCCTGATTATTACAAACACGAACAAAAATTTTTCCTGGATTTTTTAAAGCATGGGCTTGCCTATCGAAAAGAATCATGGGTTAACTGGGATCCAGTGGACCAAACAGTGCTTGCAAATGAACAGGTGGTTGATGGAAAAGGATGGCGATCAGGTGCAGTTGTTGAAAAACGTAAGTTGTCCCAATGGTTTTTAAAGATTACTGATTTCGCTGAAGATTTACTCAAGTGCCTGCAAAGTTTGAAAAATTGGCCAGAAAAAGTCAAAACAATGCAGGAGCGTTGGATAGGAAAATCTGAAGGAGCAACTATAGAGTTTGAAGTAGTTGGCCTGAATAAGAAATTAAAAGTGTTTACAACTTATCCTCATACTTTGTTTGGGGCTTCTTTTTGTGCAGTGGCAGCAGAGCATCCTATTGTGCAGGATTTAAAGAATGGTTCTTCTGTTGTCATCCCAGTGCTTGACACTGGGATCCAGGAAATAAAATCGAAAAGAGAGAACGATGAAAAAATAGGAGTTTACACCGGATTAAACGTCAAACATCCATTTCTTGATAAGGAATTGCCGCTTTACATAGCGAATTTTGTGTTGATGGAATATGGGGAAGGCGCGATTTTTGGTTGCCCTGCACATGATCAGCGTGACTTTGAATTTGCACAGAAATATAATTTGCCGATAATTCCCGTTATTTCTTCAGCCCACTTAGGTGTCATTCCAGCGCGTGACCAGAATTCTTACAATGGATCCCAGTGTCAAGCTACTCAGATGACAAAGGAGGCGTATACTGGAGACGGGACAATGTTTAACTCCGAATTCTTAAACGGATTAATGGTTAGTGAAGCAAAGGAAGCCATAGTTAAAAAATTTGAAGAAAAAAAAATAGGCAAAAAAACAATAAACTATCGTTTGCACGATTGGGGAGTTTCAAGGCAGCGTTATTGGGGATGCCCTATACCTATCATATATTGCAAAGATTGCGGAACTGTTCCAGTGCCAGAAAAAGACCTTCCTGTAGTTCTACCAATAGATGTAGAATTTACAAGTGGTGGCAATCCGCTGGATAAGCACCCAACTTGGAAATTTGTTGATTGTCCAAAGTGCGGAAAGCAAGCAGAGCGTGAAACTGATACATTCGACACCTTTTTTGAATCTTCCTGGTATTTTGCTGCATTCTGTAGTGAAGATAAATCAATAGACAAAGATGCATGTAATCGTTTTATGCCTGTTGATTATTATATAGGTGGGATAGAACATGCAATTCTGCATTTGCTTTATTCAAGATTTTTCTGCCGTGCTTTAACCAAATGTGGCTATTTTGATATTAAAGAGCCTTTCTCTACTTTAATCACTCAAGGAATGGTCTGCCATGCAACTTATAAAGACGAAAATGGTAAGTGGCTATTTCCCGCAGAAGCAAAAGAATTAATAGCGCGAGGTGCAAAAGTTCAAGTGGGCAAAGTTGAAAAAATGAGCAAATCGAAAAAGAATACAGTTGATCCAAACTTTATCATAGAAAAGTATGGTGCTGATACTGCTCGCTTGTTTGTGTTGTCCGACACTCCTCCGGAGAAAGATATGGAATGGTCCGATGATGGTGTGGAAGGTTGTTCTCGTTATGTAAATAAATTGTGGCGTATGGTCATGCAGCTAAGACCTGTAAATATACACTATGATAATGAAAATGTTACGGGTGGACTTCTAGAGTACAGAAAAAAAATTCATAAACTCTTACACGGACTTACAGATGACTTGGAAAACTGCAGATTAAACTGTGTAGTGGCAAAATTTCGTGAGATGACGAATTTAATAGCTGAAATAGACGTAAAAACTGGAAAATCTCTTATTGATGAAGGTATATGTATATTAATCAGAGTAATCGAACCATTCATACCACATCTAGCTGAAAGCCTATGGCAAGAAATAGGAGGTCAACCTTGGCCAAAAGCTGATGAATCATTATTAGTTGACGATACGGTAACTATAGCAGTGCAAATCAATGGAAAATTACGTACAACAATCAAGGTGGCAATTAACTTACCTCAAGAAGAATTGAAGAAAATAGTGATAGACTCTGTGTCCAGTAAGATCGATCAAAGCAAAGTTCGCACTGTATATGCTGTACCAAATAAGATAGTAAATATAGTTATATAAAAGACCTGAGTAGTACGTTTTATATAATCTGATTTTATGGCTATACTTTTTTTGACATGTAGTTATATCTTTTTTAATATAAAGGATATATACTTATGCATTATATATTTTTTTGTATGAGGAGTTATATGAAAATAAAGAGATTGTGCGTTTTGGCTGTGTTGCTTACTTCATCTCTAGCAGGTGCAGCTAGTAATAGTGCAAGTATAGCTCTTTTCATAGAAGTCCGGATGTGATAAGATAAGGATAGAAGATGATAAGGAGGTTGAG
>NZ_JBIXJM010000153.1:0-3021 GCF_044752445.1 Wolbachia endosymbiont of Drosophila barbarae
TATTCTCCACCTTTTTTATCTTTAATCCATCATAGCTAGCGATGCAACAAAGCCCACTGGGATCCAGGAATTTTATTAAGTTGGTAAGCATAAAAGTAGCCGTTTTATGTTAAAACACAACGTTCTTGATGAGATTACGGCAAGGCTGGATTCCAGACTGGAATGACATCATCCTTTTTTGGGATTCCAGTGCAGCTACTTGCATCTGCCACCTGCAAACTGCAATGTTCGTACAGATGTAGGTGCTAAGTTTTACAAACACCGTTGTGCTGAACCTTGAATATCCACTTCTTTCAATTCAGTGGTAGGAGCGATGGGTTTTGATATTGCGTATGTAACGCAACTAGCTAGCAATGCAGCAGATGTTACAAAAACTACAATTATTGGTAGAACAGACAAGTCGAAAGCAATACTGAGAGTAGCACCTACTGTTAACATAGTTACAAGATTCACAGAAGCAACTTTTAAGAAACTCATTTGTCTTTTTCCTGCTTTTTCTAGCGACACTTCATTTGTTTTAGTTTTAGTTTTGCCCAGTTCACACTCAAGTGGTGTGTTTTCATTCTCCAGACTTTTTATTTTTTGTGTTAGTGATTCATTCTCTTTATTGAATTGTTTCAACTTAGTCTCATGTCCAACTATGCAACTTTTTGATTCTGCTAGTTCCTTTTGCGCTTTTTCTAACAACACTTTTGTTTTAGAATGCTTATTTTCGTTTTCTTCTAATTCGCTATTAAGTGTTGTATTTTTACTTTCTAGATCTTGTATTTTTTGTTTTAGCAATTCATTCTTTTTCTGCTCATCCTTTAGCTGAGTACGTAATTCTTTTAACTTAGCTTTACGTTTTTCAACCTTTTCTGCTTTTTCTGGAGTTTCCGTTGCGTTGTGTGTTTTGGAATGAGAAAAGGTACTAGGTACAACCTCAGATGGCTGATCACACATACTGTTTAGTCTATCTATTAGGTCTTCATCCTTTATCAATGAGCGATCTGCTCCATATTTTATCAAAAGTTTTGCTAATTCTTTATTGTCATTTGTAACAGCAAAGTATAAAGGGATATGTCCATCTTTATCTTGTGCATTAATATTTGCTCCATTATCTATTAGATACTTTACAATCTCTACATAACCATGCACAGCAGCATAGTGTAAAGGGGTCACGCCATCTTTATCTTGTGCATCAACATCTGCTCCATTATCTATTAGATATTCTGCAATCTCTACATAACCATGTATAGCAGCATAATGTAAAGGGGTATGTCCATCTTTATCTTGTGCATTAACATTTGCTTCATTTACTACTAGATATTCTGCAATCTCTACACAACCATATGCAGCAGCATAATGTAAAGGGGTATGTCTACCTTTATCTTGTGCATCAACATTTGCTCCATCATCTATTAGATACTTTGCAGTCTTTACATCACCATTTGCAGCAGCATGGTGTAAAGGAGTCATTCCATTTTCATCTCGTGTATTGTGTTTTTCTAACTCTTTACCGATGTCTTCTGTGGAAGTATTTATTCCACTGTCGCTACTATTACTTTCATCAATAGTCGAATCTAAAAAGGTCTGTTCACCATTATATGTAGCACCGTATTGTTCCGAATGTTGATTATGACCGGGTTGTTCTATGCGCTTCCGATTATTGGCAAATCGTTGTTCTGCCTCTTGCAACTTTTGCTCCACAGCATCTCTTTCTCTTATAGCCAGTTCTCTTTCTAATGTATCATCTACTTTATTTATATTGTTTTCATTAATGATTGAGTTTGAAGAAGTCTGTTCATCCTCATCTTGTACATAGATTTTTCTGTTGTTTGGTGTAGTTCCGTTGTTCTCTTCCTGATCTCTTGCATTACATGCTTGCACTGCAGCAGTTGCGTTATTTCCGTTCACAGCTAAATTTCCTGGAGTTTTATTATTAGGCTGCGGTAAAGTGCCTTGTCTATTTTGTCTTCTCGTAGCTCCTGCCTCAGCATAACGTTGTTCTCCTTCCTCTAACATTTCTATTATAGCCTTTTTACCTTTTACATCACCGACAATATCCCTTGGAATTCGGCCTTGACTATCTTTTAGTAAAGGATTTGCGTCATTATTCAATAAAAGCTGAACTATCTCTTGATGACCATGCAAAGCAGCAATGTGCAAAGCAGTTAGCTTAGACTTAGCTTCATCAAGTTCATATATTGGTTCATTAACTTTTGCTTCCTTTGCTAGTAGGAGTTTTACTATTGGTACACTGTTACATTCCACAGCAAGATGTAACAACATACAATTTACAGTTTTGCCTGAATTTAATATACTGAAGATCTTATCTTTTAACCGCCCACTTTTTTTTAAATCACTATACATATTATGTGTTGTATGCTCTTGTGAGTTTATCTTTTCTAACTCATTTCCTATTCTTTCAAGTAAATTATTCTCATTTAAACCTTCACTCTTGCTTACCTCATTTATTATTTCAAAAAACTTTTCCTTTTTTATTGCCATAACCTTTCCTCTCAATTTATTTATTATTGCTAAACAGTCTCACAAAAAAGTTAAGTTTGTCGAAATTCCATGTTTGATCTAAAAATTAGTCATAAACATTTTCTATGCAAGTAGCTGACACTGGTTCATTCTATAATGGTGTCACAGCAGTCCTACATCATGCCACCGCGAACCGTCATATCGCGATTCATTCGCGGTATCTCATCCGCTAACAAGTAGCAGAATGACAGCAGTCCTACGTCATACCGCCGCGGCGCTAACAAGAGATCCCGCTAACAAGCAGCGGGATGACGAGGCTTACCTTATCGGATTGTTTCAACACGTCATACCGCGATTCATTCGCGGTATCTCATCCGCTAACAAGAGATCCCGCTAACACGTAGCGGGATGACGAGCTTATCTTCATGCCGCCACGAACCGTCATACCGCCGCGGCGCTAACAAGAGATCCCGCTAACAAGCAGCGGGATGACGAATTACTTAACCATCATTACACCGTCATACCGCGATTCATTCGCGGTATCTCTTAACA
>NZ_JBIXJM010000154.1:0-3650 GCF_044752445.1 Wolbachia endosymbiont of Drosophila barbarae
TTTCTCGCGACTGAAACAAACATTCGGGTTTAGTTTTAGGAATAAATCTGAGACAAATAGAGAGAAGGAACTACTTGTTAAATGCTATTTGCTCAATAAGTTCACTGATATTGGTATGGCTAAATTTGAGATAGCTTCATAAATTTATTGTGCGTTACCTACTATCCGAAGAGCGATGCAACAAAGCCATCCCAGTGTCAGCTACTTGGATGACAGAGGGGGGTGGGATGACAGAAGATGATGGAGTGACAGGGAGTAATACAAAAAGTTTCGTCATCCCCATTGAATCGGCTTTAAAATCGATGTTCAAAGTTGAAATTTCCCTAGAAGATGCGGGGAAAATCAGAAAAGGTCAGGAAGTTGTATTAAATAACTTGCGTAATTTAAAGAATCATGATATTTGTTGTACGGTAGTGGGTAGTGTACCTATTGCAATCTGCAGTTTTATTTATGGTTGTGTGAAACCTATTCGTGTTTTTAATATTTAAAATGAGGTTTAGATGTCGATAACATCCGAAAAGAAAAAGAGTTTGATAAATATATATGCAATTAAAGAAGATGATACAGGTTCATCTTTTGTACAATGTGCAATTTTGACCGAGAGGATCAGTAATTTAACTGAGCACTTTAAAGTGCACAAGCATGACCATCACTCTAAGCGTGGTTTACTTATATTGATAGGTAGAAGACGCAAGCACTTAAATTATATAAAGCGTAAATTTGGTAATGAAGCCTATCAGGAATTAATAGAGAAGTTAGGCATTAGAAAATAATCGAGGAATTTAATATGTTTAAAATTATAAAAAAATCTATAGAGTGGGGTGGTCGTGCCTTATCTTTAGAAACAGGAAAAATAGCACGCCAAGCTCATGGTTCAGTAGTTGTAAATTACGGTGATACTTCTGTTTTAGTAACTGTTGTGCGTAAAAAGAAGGAAGAAAGCGTTGATTTCCTACCTTTAAATGTGCAGTTTATCGCAAAAAGCTATGCCATGGGTAAGATCCCTGGCGGGTTTTTTAAAAGAGAAGGCAAGCCATCTGATAGAGAAACTTTAATCTCAAGAGTAATAGATAGAAGTATAAGACCACTATTCCCAGAAGGATTTCATGATGAAATTAGTGTGGTGTGCAATCTATTAACTTATGATACAGTCAATCCTCCTGAAGTGCCAGCATTGATTGGTGCTGTTGCAGCTCTTGCAATTTCTGGTGTTCCCTTTCACTTTACTATAGCTGGAGTGATGGTTGGTTGTGATGAAAATAATAACTATATACTCAACCCTTCTGTTCAAGAGATGAAAGCAAGCAGCTTGGATCTGTTTTTGTCTGGTGATGAAAATTCAATTTTAATGGTTGAATCAGAAGTGAAAGAGCTCTCTGAAGAAAATGTTTTTAATGCAATAAAATTTGGCCATGAACACCTTAAGCCTGTCATTAAGCTCATAAAAGAGTTTGCTGATACAATTGGCAATAAACCTGAGAGTTTTGCCCCTATTGATGCATCAGATATAACACAAGAGCTCGAAAAATACGGTAAAGATTTTGAAAAAGCATATTCGCAAACAGTAAAACAAGAGCGAGTTCAAGCTCTAGAAGCGATCAGAGAGAATATATTGAATACTCTTAAAGAAACTGGAAAAGACGAAAAGTTAATTACGTATGCAGTAAAAAACTTTGAAAGATCTTTAGTACGTGAAATAATTAGGAAGAAAAGTGTAAGGATAGACGGTCGTAAGCATGATGAGATACGTCAGATAGAAGTTGAAGTTGATATTCTGTCCAAAACTCACGGTTCTGCACTATTTACAAGAGGCAATACTCAGGCACTGGTTGTTACTGCTCTTGGCACCACTCAAGATGAGCAAATTGTGGATGATATTGAAGGGGATAGACGTGAGCATTTCATGTTGCATTATAACTTTCCCTCATTTGCTGTTGGAGAAACTTCTGCTGCGCGTGCACCAGGAAGAAGAGAAATCGGTCATGGCAAACTTGCTTGGAAAGCAATTCATCCTGTTTTACCCGGTAAGTCTGAATTTCCTTATACAATAAGAGTAGTGTCCGAAATTTTGGAGTCTGATGGTTCTTCTTCTATGGCAACAGTTTGTGGGACTTCTCTTGCTTTAATGGATACGGGTGTGCCAATAAAGGCCCCTGTTGCTGGAATTGCTATGGGTCTCATCAAAGATAAAGACGAGTATGTAATACTTTCCGATATACTTGGTGATGAAGATTATCTTGGTGATATGGACTTTAAAGTAGCAGGAACTAGTGAAGGGGTTACGGCGCTACAAATGGACATGAAAATTTCTGGTATAAGCTTTGAAATTGTTGAAAAATCTTTAGAACAGGCAAAAGCTGGAAGATTACATATTTTAGAAAAAATGAATGCAGTGATTTCAGAACACAGTGATGATGTCAAAGACCATGCACCAAGGATGTTATCATTTTACATAGATAAAGACAAAATTTCTGCTGCTATAGGTTCTAAGGGGAAAAATATACGCAGTGTGTGTGAAAGAAGTAATGCAAAAATTGAAATAGGAGATGATGGTAAAGTTTCTGTTTTTGCTACGAGTGGCACTGAAGCTGAAATTGCAAAGGGTATGATGATTGATTCAATAACAGAACTAGAACAAGGTTCTATAGTTGATGTCAAGGTTGTAAGAATAGAGAAGTCTATTGTAGAACTTGAATTTCTTAATGGCAGAAAAGGAAAAATGCACATAAGTGAAGTAGCTAATGAACATATAGATTCTATAGAGAGCGTACTTAAACAAGATGATACTTTCAAAGCACTAGTAATTGACTTCGAAAAAGGTGGGTGTCCAAAGTTGTCAAGACGTCGGGTTGACCAAGAGACGGGAGAGTTTTTTGAAGGTGAGCTTTACAACGAGGAAAGGAAAGATGGTCCAAATGACAGGGATAATTATTACAATAATTCATTTAGTAGAAAACCTGGAGGAAGTCACCATAAGAGGCCTCCTCGTCCTCGTTCTGGTTTCAGCAACAGAAATAGGCCGAAATTTGGTAATAATGATTCATCATCAGGTTTTTATTAAGAGTAAACTTCTTGCGTTACCTCTCGTCATTCCAGTGCTTAACACTGGAATGACACCCTTTCTGGTGAAGGTTATTCTCAAATCACAATGTTAGTACAATTGTGGTGTTAGCTATAGCTAACCCAAGGTATCCGTTCAGCGGAGTGGTAGAATAAGGTAGACAAAGTGATCTAAAAAGATAATCATAGAGCAAAAGTGAGGTAATGTGGTAAACCTTTTAGAACTTTGCAAAAATTTACAGCAAAAAATAGAAAAACTGGAAGCAGAGATAGAAAACTTAAAAGCAGAAAATAAAGCTTTAAAGATAGAGAACGCTGAATTAAAGGAAAGGCTCGGTTTAAATTCAAAAAACTCATCCCTGCCCAGCTCAAAAGAGCTATACAAAATAAAAAAGGACAAGCCAAAAAGCGAAAGGAATGTTGGCGATCAGGTTGGGCATAAAGGAAATTTTCATGCCACAATGGAAGCGGATAAAGTAGTAAAAATAGAGTTGCCTAATATTTGCGAATGCGGAGGAGAGCTTGTAATATGCGAAAAACCTTATGTTCACCAAAAAGTTGATCTTCCGGAAATTAGGCCTTATGTAGTA
>NZ_JBIXJM010000155.1:0-5075 GCF_044752445.1 Wolbachia endosymbiont of Drosophila barbarae
TTTCTCGCGACTGAAACAAACATTCGGGTTTAGTTTTAGGAATAAATCTGAGACAAATAGAGAGAAGGAACTACTTGTTAAATGCTATTTGCTCAATAAGTTCACTGATATTGGTATGGCTAAATTTGAGATAGCTTCATAAATTTATTGTGCGTTACCTACTATCCGAAGAGCGATGCAACAAAGCCATCCCAGTGTCAAGCACTGGGATGACACCCTCCTTGGCAAACAATGTTCGTACAGCTATGTGCGTGACGCTGGCGCTGGAATCTAGAAAAAAATAGATCCAAGTAGTCAAGCTACTTGGATGATACTGACTGCTAATTTTTTATGCAAGAGGTCCAATCATTCACCGTTCTTGCAAGTGATAGCACTCTCACTTCTTTTGCACCGGAGTTTAAAATTTCCTGAGAGCAAGATCTTACAGTTGCTCCGGTTGTTACCACATCATCAACTAATATCACGATTTTATTTTCGATAATTTTCTTGTTGCTTGTTTTAAAAGCCTTCTTTAAATTTTTTTCACGCTGTTTAAGTGAAAGACCAGCTTGAGGCGCAGTATGGCGAAGGCGTTTTATTGCAAATGGCGTATAGGATAAATTGGACAACTTACTCAATTCTTTTGCAAGCAGTGCTGCTTGATTATATTTACGTTTAAACAAGCGCATTTTATGTAACGGTATAGGAATTATGATCTCTGCGTTCTGAAATGTATCCTGATTAGCTTGGTGTATCCACTTTGCATAGATTTTTACGTAATTCAAATTATCAAAAAATTTGAAATTTATAATCATGTTTCTACTATGTTGATCATAAGCAAAAACTGATCTTAATACTTTAAACGGTGGAGGATTGATGATGCACTTACCACACGTATAAATATTGTCTGAGATTACTACGCCACAAACATTGCAGTAATGCTTAGTTAGAAAATTGATTTTTTTGTTGCATTCACTACACAGATTAAGATTTTCATCAATGATACATTCGCAACTTACGCATACGCTTGGAAATATGAGATTTGTAGCTTTTTTTAGTAAGAGAAGGTTCACAACTCATTAAATATATTATAAAATAATTTATATAGTATAACTAAAGTAACTTAAGCTTACACTCTTTCACTTTTTATTCCATTTCAATATAGTTCATGCTGCTGAAAAGCAGAACTTATAACTCAGTTTGTGGTATACCATTGACTGAAGTAGTCTTTGAATTATCCTTAGATAAAAATTGATGTTTTTCTGGCTTCTGTACTTCACTCAACTTACTTTGCACTTTGTCACAAGCCCACACAAGTGGCGTTATGATTGACGCGGCAGCCCAAATGATAGCAGCGCAAGCATAACTTACAATCTTGTTAAATACTCTAGCTACTGCATTAGCACAATCTTGCCCCATTTCTAAAAATATGTTTGAATAATTAACGAATGATTTTGTATCTGTTTTAAAACAATAGTCCCCTGTTATTTTTGACAATAACTTGACTGGAAAGTATGACAAACATGCCACTATCAAAAATAAAGGTTGCAATATTATGTTGGCTGCTAAAACAGCACCCAGTGTACACAATGAATACACTCCCTCTGCTCTGTGGCCCACGTATTCACATTTATCATTATCTTGATAATACTTGTTATAATTGTCTTTACTCTCAACTCCACAAATTACATCTTTCACAGGTCCTAGCACATTATCAACGTAACGTACAGATTTATAGAAACTATTTTCTGGAACTAGTGTGTTATCTTCTGCTTTCTTAGCAGGTACAACTCCATATTCAACGTACCTTCTAAAGTATCGATATACTGACATTCTTATCTCCAAATCATAAATATGCAACCTAGCCTAATATAATTAAGAAATAGTTTATAATAAATACGTTTTAAGATACCTGCCTGTAACACTTTCTGGAATTTTTACCACTTCTTCTGGAGTTCCAGTAGCAATCACTTCTCCGCCTTTTATTCCGCCCTCTGGTCCGATGTCTATTATATAATCTGCAGTTTTTATAACGTGCAAATTGTGCTCGATAACTATAACAGTGTTTCCCAGATCGACTAATCTATGGAGTATTTTTAGTAAGTTATTTATATCTTCAAAGTGTAATCCAGTTGTTGGCTCATCAAGAATATACAATGTTCTTCCGGTAAATCGTTTTGATAGCTCCTTGGACAGCTTTATTCGTTGTGCTTCACCCCCAGACAACGTTGTTGACGACTGTCCGAGTTTTATATAGCCAAGCCCCACTTCCTGCAAAGAAATCAACTTTTCTTTTACCATTGGAAGGTTTTCAAAAAAATCACAAGCTTGATCTATCGTCATATCAAGGACATCAGAGATTGATTTTTCTTTATAAGTAACTTCCAATGTTTCCCGATTATACCTTCGCCCTTTACATTGCTCACACTTCACATAAACGTCCGGTAGAAAATGCATCTCTATCTTTAAGTGCCCATCACCTTTACAAGCCTCACACCTTCCCCCTCTGGTATTAAATGAAAACCGGCCTATATTATATCCCCTTGCTTTTGACTCCGAAAGACCTGCAAACCAATTTCTTATATGAGTGAACATACCAACATATGTTGCTGGATTTGACGCAGGAGTTCTACCAATTGGCGACTGATCAACTTCTATAACTTTATCTATATATTCAAGGCCTTCTATTCTATCACACTGACCATACCTTGCAGACGAATGATGTATCTTATGTGCTGAATATTTATATAACGTTTCTATGACTAAACTTGATTTTCCCCCTCCTGATATTCCAGTAACACAAATAAGATTCCCTATAGGAAATTTAACGTTCACATTTTTTAAGTTATTTTCACATGCATTTATTACTTTTATGAACTGAGTTGCTTGCTTTCTTCTCCTTGGAATTAAAATTTTTTTCTCTCCACTCAAATATTGCCCTGTTATGCTCCCCGAATTTCTTTGCACCTGGTCTGGTGTTCCTTCTGCAACAACTTTTCCACCATTTACGCCAGCTCCAGGACCAATATCAATCGCATAATCAGCAGCCATTATTGTATCTTCATCATGCTCAACAACGATTACAGTGTTACCCATGTCTCTTAAGTTTTTTAGTGTGGCAATTAACCGATCATTATCACATTGATGAAGGCCAATCGAGGGTTCATCAAGAACATATAAAACCCCCGTTAATCCTGAGCCAATTTGCGAAGCAAGTCTGATCCTCTGACTCTCGCCGCCAGAGAGAGTGCTAGATTCTCGATCAAGCGTTAGGTAATTCAACCCTACATTCTTTAAAAATGTTAGCCTCTTGATTATTTCACTTAGTATTTTATTTGAGATTTGCTTCTGTTGTTCTGTGAGCTTGTCTGGCAAATTTTCAAACCACTTAAGGGATTCATCGATACTAAGCCCTGATATTTCACCTATATGTTTGCTATCAATTTTTACTGTAAGCGCTTCTTTTCTCAATCTATAGCCAGTGCATTCTCTGCAGTGAGTAACAGAGCAATATCGCTCAACAAGCGTTTCATCATAATCCATCTGGTTTTCTAAGATACTGACCAAACCTTGAAATTTACCGAAGCCAAAGAGTATCATATCTTTTACTTCTTGATCTATGTTCTTCCACGGAACATCAAAGCTAAATTTACAATTTTCAGCCAGTGATAGAATTGCACTTTTTAAAAATCCATAACCTGTGTGCACTTGACGGAACATTGATCCCACTGGCTTTAAAGCGCCTTCAGATATTGAAAGAGTTTCATCTGGCACTATCAGCTTCACATCAATAGCCAGCTTTTTACCAAGCCCATTACACGAACCACATGCACCGTAAGGGCTGTTAAAAGAAAATAATCTTGGTTCTATTTCCTCAAGAGTGAAACCAGACTCGGGGCATGCAAAATTCTCTGAAAAAGTCAGAATTTGACCATTTTTATACTCGGAATTATGGTTGTCAGGTAGGTTTACTATTTCTACATACATTAGACCATTACCAAGTTTTAGTGCGGATTCTATACTACTTGGCAGTCGATTTCCTATATCGCCCAATATTGATATTCTATCTGCAACCACAAAAATGTCGTGTTTCTTGTTCTTATCGAGTTTAGGCAAGTCATCTACATTGTACACTTCACCATCTATTTTGAACCTTACGTAACCTTGTCTTTTAATTTCCAATATCTCTTTAAGATGTTCTCCCTTTCTACCACGCACAACAGGGGCAAGTATATATATCTTAGTTTCTAAAGGTAACGCAATTATAGTATCTACAATTTGAGACACCGTTTGTTTTGTTATTGGTAATCCAGTTGCAGGTGAATAAGGAACTCCTATTCGTGCATATACTAAGCGCAAGTAATCGTAAATTTCGGTAACAGTTCCAACTGTTGACCTTGGATTTTTTGAGATCGATTTCTGGTTGATAGATATTGCAGGAGAGAGACCTGTAATCGACTCAACATCTGGTTTATCCTGAATGTTGAGAAATTGACGCGCGTAAGCTGACAGGCTTTCAACGTACCGGCGTTGGCCTTCTGCATAAATCGTATCAAATGCAAGGCTAGACTTGCCAGAACCACTTAGCCCAGTTATAACAACTAGCTTATTTTTCGGTATATTGACGTCTACACCTTGCAGATTATGTTCCCTTGCGCCCTTAACTCTGATAAAATCGTCCATATTATACCATATAGCGTATTAACCATTATAGCCTCAAAATACGTGAATTTATAGTGATATATTGATTTTCTATTGATTTTTTCAACTGTTACGGAAAATTAAGCAGCGTTTGATAAATCGTCATTCCGCTACTTGTTAGCGGCTGAGATACCGCGACGGTATGACGGTTATAGCATTTCTCATAATAGTCCGAACAGGTCATAGGAAGGCAGAATCAACAGCACGACGAAAGGATTCGAATAGAGGAATGTTTTTCCTAGCTCTGTTTTTTATAGCAAACCAATGATGCTCAATTTTGTTGAAATCTGGAGAATACGGCGGCAGATACAAAATTTCTGCACCAACTCCTCTAGCAAGCTCGATAATCTTACCAGACTTATGAAAAGTAGCATTGTCAAGAATGACAGTCTGTC
>NZ_JBIXJM010000156.1:0-2183 GCF_044752445.1 Wolbachia endosymbiont of Drosophila barbarae
TAGTGGAAGCATTTGGAAAGCCGCATGTAAATGTGGGAACAATAGGACATGTGGATCATGGGAAGACGACGTTAACAGCGGCGATAACGAAGCATTATGGAAATTTTGTAGCGTACGATCAGATAGATAAAGCGCCAGAAGAAAGGAAGAGGGGGATAACGATAGCAACAGCGCATGTTGAGTATCAGACGGAAAAAAGGCATTATGCACACGTTGATTGTCCTGGACACGCTGACTATGTAAAGAACATGATAGTAGGTGCAGCACAGATGGATGCGGCGATATTGGTAGTGTCGGGGGTTGATGGGCCAATGCCACAAACGAGAGAGCATATATTGCTGGCGAAGCAGGTAGGTGTTGGATATATCGTGGTGTATATAAACAAAGCTGATGTTGCTGATGCTGATATGATAGATTTAGTAGAAATGGAAGTGAGGGAATTACTGAGTAAATACGGATTTCCAGGGGATGAAGTGCCTGTGGTGGTTGGTTCAGCGCTCAAGGCGCTGGAGGATGACAGCAGCGAATATGGAAAGAAATCAATAGACAAATTGATGGAAAAGTTAGATGAATATGTAGCGGTTCCACCAAGGCCTGTGGATTTACCATTTTTATTGCCAATCGAAGATGTATTTTCGATATCGGGGCGAGGAACAGTGGTAACAGGAAGAATAGAGAAGGGAGAGATAAAGACGGGAGAAGAGATAGAGATAATAGGTCTGAAAGCGACGCAAAAGACGATATGCACAGGTGTAGAAATGTTTAAGAAGTTGCTGGATAAGGGAAGTGCAGGACTCAATGTAGGAATATTGTTAAGAGGAACAAAAAGAGAAGAAGTAGAGAGAGGGCAAGTATTGGCAAAACCGGGGACGATAACGCCGCATAGAAAGTTTAAGGCGGAGGTTTATATATTAAAGAAAGAGGAAGGAGGAAGGCATACACCATTTTTTGCGAATTACCAGCCACAGTTTTATTTAAGGACAACGGATGTAACTGGGAGCATAAAATTGCTAGATGGGAAGGAGATGGTAATGCCAGGAGATAATGTGAGTGTAGAAGTAGAATTGCAAGTACCGATAGCAATGGATAAGGGATTGCGTTTTGCGATAAGAGAAGGCGGTAGAACTGTTGGTTCTGGTGTTGTTTCTGAAATTTTGGAGTGAGAGTTTGAGTTATAGGAGTGTAGCTCAATTGGTAGAGCGCTGGTCTCCAAAACCAGAGGTTGTAGGTTCAATTCCTATCGCTCCTGCATTAATGTTGTGGTGGAAATGTTAAAAAGTTTGTGTGGTTTTTTCTGTGATATAAAGCAAGAAATACGAAGAATTGCTTGGGTAAAGAAACAGGAGGTGTTGTCATCTCTATTTGTTGTAATGATTGTTATATTATGCTTTTCGATTTTCTTCTGTTTTGTGGATTTTATGTCTCTTTACGTAATTAAGGCTTTATTTGGAATTATTTATGGAATGTGAATATAAATGGTATATCATTAAAGTTGATTATGGATATGAGCAAAACATACGCGAATTGGTAAGTAATGCTGTTTATTTTAAGGAAGTGTTTATTCCTTATCAAACGGTATGTAATTCAAAGTCTGATATAAAAGAATTATGTGAAGTGTATGTATATATGCGTCTGTGTGATGAAAGCAAAAATATTTTGAATCAAACGCCTGGATTCTGCAGTGGCGAATCTGGTGATTTTGAGATGATTTCAGATGATGAGATAAGTTTAAAGTGTAAAGAATTTAATAGATATAAATGGTATATCTTGAGAGTTGCTTCCAATTGTGAAGAGAAAGTGCGCCAACATATATTGGAAAATTCTATGAGATTGGGTGTTAATGATTACTTTAAGGAAGTTTTTATTCCATATGAAGAGCTAAGTGAAGTAGAGTTGAAATCTAAGAAAATTGCTACACGAAGGAAATGCTTTCCTGGTTATGTCTTTTTATACGTGAATTTATGCGATGAAGTATTGAATTTTATCAATAATATACCAAAATCTCTTAAGGTTTATGGATTTTTGAAAAACGGTAATATTCCAAAGGTGATTTTGGATGATGAGATTCACTCAATGTGTAATGCACTTTATAATGCTCAAGAGACAAAGAAGTTAGGTTATGGTTATGAAAAAGGTGAAAAAGTGAAAATTAATGATGGTCTTTTTCAAAATTTTACTGGTAA
>NZ_JBIXJM010000157.1:0-3872 GCF_044752445.1 Wolbachia endosymbiont of Drosophila barbarae
CTCACTCCAAAATTTCAGAAACAACACCAGAACCAACAGTTCTACCGCCTTCTCTTATCGCAAAACGCAATCCCTTATCCATTGCTATCGGTACTTGCAATTCTACTTCTACACTCACATTATCTCCTGGCATTACCATCTCCTTCCCATCTAGCAATTTTATGCTCCCAGTTACATCCGTTGTCCTTAAATAAAACTGTGGCTGGTAATTCGCAAAAAATGGTGTATGCCTTCCTCCTTCCTCTTTCTTTAATATATAAACCTCCGCCTTAAACTTTCTATGCGGCGTTATCGTCCCCGGTTTTGCCAATACTTGCCCTCTCTCTACTTCTTCTCTTTTTGTTCCTCTTAACAATATTCCTACATTGAGTCCTGCACTTCCCTTATCCAGCAACTTCTTAAACATTTCTACACCTGTGCATATCGTCTTTTGCGTCGCTTTCAGACCTATTATCTCTATCTCTTCTCCCGTCTTTATCTCTCCCTTCTCTATTCTTCCTGTTACCACTGTTCCTCGCCCCGATATCGAAAATACATCTTCGATTGGCAATAAAAATGGTAAATCCACAGGCCTTGGTGGAACCGCTACATATTCATCTAACTTTTCCATCAATTTGTCTATTGATTTCTTTCCATATTCGCTGCTGTCATCCTCCAGCGCCTTGAGCGCTGAACCAACCACCACAGGCACTTCATCCCCTGGAAATCCGTATTTACTCAGTAATTCCCTCACTTCCATTTCTACTAAATCTATCATATCAGCATCAGCAACATCAGCTTTGTTTATATACACCACGATATATCCAACACCTACCTGCTTCGCCAGCAATATATGCTCTCTCGTTTGTGGCATTGGCCCATCAACCCCCGACACTACCAATATCGCCGCATCCATCTGTGCTGCACCTACTATCATGTTCTTTACATAGTCAGCGTGTCCAGGACAATCAACGTGTGCATAATGCCTTTTTTCCGTCTGATACTCAACATGCGCTGTTGCTATCGTTATCCCCCTCTTCCTTTCTTCTGGCGCTTTATCTATCTGATCGTACGCTACAAAATTTCCATAATGCTTCGTTATCGCCGCTGTTAACGTCGTCTTCCCATGATCCACATGTCCTATTGTTCCCACATTTACATGCGGCTTTCCAAATGCTTCCACTATTGCTGTCATAATTTAAACTTTTCTACCTAAAATACAAATACATCAATAAATAATATGTTGATTTTATAAAAATACAACAAAAAAAAAGAGCGGATAGTGGGAATCGAACCCACGTCACTAGCTTGGAAGGCTAGAGCTCTACCATTGAGCTATACCCGCACAATGGAGGAGGTAGGATTTGAACCTACGTACGCTCACGCGGACAGATTTACAGTCTGTTACCTTTAACCACTCGGTCACTCCTCCGCAAAAATTTGTTAAGAGAATACTATTTTAGCATTTTAACTTAAGCTCTTATTGTATTTAATACTAAACGCCTAAAATTAAAAAATCAAGCAATAAAACCTACCCTGATTAAAATCATGCAGATTTCATTTTATATAACACAATATTGCCAATAAAACGCCTAAACAAATAATGCGAATCATGCGTACCTGGCGCTTCTTCTGGATGATATTGCACAGAAAAGACTAGGTAATCCTTCATCATTATTCCCTCTACACTATTATCAAATAGAGAAATGTGAGTAATTTCAACATTACTTGGAAGAGAAGCTGAATCAACAACAAAACCATGATTTTGGCTAGTGATCTCAACTTTTCCACTAATTACATCATAAACTGGATGGTTACTCCCTCGGTGACCTATATCCATCTTGATGGTCTTTGCCCCCAAAGTAATCGCAAGTAATTGATGGCCCATGCATATGCCAAAAATTGGTATTTTAGATTTTATAATAATGTCTATTTCTGAAACTACACTTTCTCCTATTTCTTGCGGATCACCAGGACCATTTGAAAGCACTATACCATCTGGATTCATACTCAACACTTTTTGAGCAAAACCTGTGCTTGGTCTGATTAATTCAACTGTACAACCAAGTTCTATTAAGCGTGAAACTATACTGATTTTTACGCCAAAATCAACGATTACAATCCTATATTTTGCATTAAGGTCAATAGCTCTATCTGATGTCATTCCAGTGCGTGACACTGGAATCCATATATTTTTTGCTGGATCCGAGTAGTCAGCTACTTGGATGACAAAGTGCTCCGCTAGTCTATTATTTTCAAAACTGTTATTTAAACTAACCTTATTAGTTATTTCTATCCCATTTACAGGTTTGTATTCCTTCAATTTGTCTAATGCATGCGCCTTACTCGATGAGCATATCATTCCATTTTGAGATCCATGTTCTCTCAAATGTCTTGTTAAAGCTCTAGTATCAACTCCTGATATCCCAATCACGTTATTTTTCTCTAACCAATCATTTAAACTGATATATGAAGAAGGGTGGGACATAGAAGAAAGTTCACGCATAACCACACCACTTGCAAAAATTTTCTTTCCTTCATTATCTTTATGGTTTATTCCAATGTTACCAATATGAGGAAAAGTGAACGTTATAATTTGATCGGCAAAAGAAGGATCAGTTATAGTATGCTGATAACCGGTCATACCAGTGGTAAAACAAACCTCGCCTATGCACTTGCCTTTTTTACCTACTGATTTTCCCCAAAAGCACTTGCCATCTTGTAAAATTAAAACTGCGTCCTGCACTTCATTATCTATTTAACTGATTCAAAACAGTATACAAGAATTTCAAATAATACGTAACTCTTTCTAAAATTCCAAATTTAACCACGAAGCAGCAAAAAATAACATGAAAAACTTTTAATACAATCTTTCATATAAAATATATAGTTGACTACCTTCATATTTCGTATTAGATATAGGTAAATCATAAGTAAAGTGGAGGGTAATAATGAACACTGGTACAAATCAATCAAAAAAAATAAATGAGAAGTGGTTAGCTGGAGGAATTGGCGCGCTATTATTTGTAATGATGCTACCGTCGATTCTTCTTTTAGCAAAAATAGCTATAGGGCTAATTATGGTTTCAGTTGCAGCAATAGCGATAAAAGTTGCCTTAAAAACAATATCGAATGCTTTAGAGGATAAACAGGCAGATCAAAGCCAAGCGACGCAACAAACAACACAAAGTAAAATTATAAACCTGGCTATTGGATTAACATCTATATTCGTAGGAGGATTATCACTATTCATTATAGCACAAACTGGCTTAATTGCAGCATGTGCAGCTATAACTGCTTTAGCTCTACACGAATATGTTAAAAATCAAGAAATAGGAAAAGAGATAAATGATAAATTCGATAAGGTAGCTAACGATACAATCAATTTTATTGTTAGCAGTGTTGAAAAACTTATTCCAACAAAGCCGCCAGGCATAACAGCCTAAACTGTCTCCGTTCAGGGCATAAGTGTTACAAGTAGCATTATATAAAGCGATTAATGGCATCCTCCTGATAATAGAATAATTGTATCTGTTCAGGGGCATCGCAAATATTGAAGCAAAAGTGGTCAGTGCTTACTATACGAATATTGTGATTTGAATCCACTAGGGAGGATGTCATCCCAGTGCCCAGACACTGGGATCCAGGAATTTTGATTAGAGATTAAATTGGTGAGTATAAAAGTAGCTAATCCTACGTTAAAATACAACGTTTTTAATGGGACTGCGTAAAAGGGCTGGATTCCAGTGTCAAGCACTGGAATGACACCTTTGTGTTTGAGGCAAAACCTGCTATAACATTTCTTCACAAACAAACGTTCGTACAGTTATAGCTCTTTTCATAGAAGTCCGGATGTGATAAGATAAGGATAGAAGATGATAAGGAGGTTGAGT
>NZ_JBIXJM010000158.1:0-4840 GCF_044752445.1 Wolbachia endosymbiont of Drosophila barbarae
GATTTCTCTTATAATAGAAAAAATTACGATATTTTTTGGTTATAAAGCAGTATATGGTATAAAAATTAAGCAAGAGAGTATTGACTATTTGACTATATAAGGTAATCTAAGTACATAGAATAATTTGGTATATTGAAGTGAGTAGAGTTTGTGAATTAACAAATAGAAAAAAATCTTTTGGTAATAAGGTATCACATTCGAATCGTAAAACAAAGCGTACCTTTCTTTTAAATTTACATAAGGTTACGTTAACAAGTGATATATTGAATAAAAAGTTTAGATTTCGTGTGGCAACAAGAACTTTGAGAACTATAGATTACAAAGGTGATTTAGATGCTTTTTTGCTCAACACAAGAACGATTAAACTAAGTGAGAAAGCGCAGAAGATAAAAAGAAGGTTGAAAAAAGTTTTAGTAAAGCAAGAGGTAGAGTTAGCAGTTTCAGATGCATAGTAAGCCTCCATGGCTCAGAGCAAAAGCTCCGACCGGTGAAGTATTCAATGAGACCTTAAACATCGTTAAACTGCATAACTTGCATACAGTGTGCGAAGAGGCTGCATGTCCAAATATTGGTGAATGTTGGAATAAACGTCATGCTACTGTGATGATTCTTGGTTCTGTTTGCACTCGTGCTTGTGCATTTTGCAACGTTGCAACTGGCATTCCTGATAAACTAGACCCTCATGAGCCAGAAAATTTAGCAAAAGCGATAAAAAAGTTAAACTTAAAACATGTTGTCATTACTTCCGTTGATCGTGATGATTTGCCAGATGGTGGCGCAAATCAGTTTATACAGTGCATAGAAGAAATTAGAAAGATAACTTCAGAAACAACAATAGAGATTTTAACTCCTGATTTTTTAAATAAGAAAGGAGCATTTGAAGCAATCGCTGTTGCATCACCTGATGTCTATAACCACAATATTGAAACAGTGCCGAGATTGTATGCAAAAATAAGACCACGAGCTCGCTATTTTCATTCACTATATTTACTGAAGATGGTAAAGCAGATTAATCCTAAAGTTTTCACAAAGTCAGGGCTTATGGTTGGCCTTGGAGAAACAAAAGAGGAAATACTGCAGGTTATGGACGATTTGCGCAGTGCTGAGGTTGATTTTATTACAATTGGTCAATATCTACAACCAACTCCAAAACATGCAAAACTTGATAGGTATGTTACCCCAGAGGAATTTGAGCATTATAAATATATCGCTTACTCCAAAGGGTTCCTAGTGGTTGCATCAAGCCCACTAACTCGGTCATCATACCACGCTGAAGAAGATTTTAACAGGCTCAAGGCTTGTCGTTGACATTTGTGTTAATTCAAATTAATTTTTACTAATTATAAAGGAGTTTTTACGTAATGTCTACTATAAAAATCAAGAAGAAATCGCAATTAGTTAAAGAGGTATTCGATTCCGTGGCAAGTCGCTACGACACCATGAATGATATAATGAGCCTCGGAATGCACAGATTATGGAAAGATAGGATGGTAAATAGTGTGCATTTTACAAAAAACTCTAAGGTTTTAGATGTTGCTGGAGGAACTGGAGATATAGCAATAAGAATAGTAAGAAAAGAGCCAAGTGCTAAGGTTACAGTATGCGATATAAATCAAAACATGCTAAGCAGAGGACGTGATAAAGCTATAAATTCAAACCAAATTAATTTTGATTGGGTATGTGCAAGTGCAGAAAGTTTACCATTTGAAGACTCCGAATTTGATTATTGCACAATAGCTTTTGGCATTCGAAATGTTTCTGACCGCAAGAAGGCTTTAAATGAGGCGCACAGGGTATTAAAACCACATGGGAAATTTATCTGCTTAGAATTTGCCCCTATGCACTATCAAAATGAGATATTTACCAAACTTTATGACTTATATTCATTTAAAGTAATTCCTAAAATTGGCAGCATAGTTGCTAAAGACAAGAGTTCTTATGAATATTTAGTGAAGAGCATCAGAGAATTTCCAACTCAGGCTGATTTTAAAATGGAAATTGAAGAGGTAGGCTTTAAGAATGTTGAGTTTCATAATATGAGCTATGGAATAGTGGCATTACACATTGGAACAAAATGAATATTAAACTCTGGTATAGAACGCTGGATTATTATCTCATCCTTCCAGTGTTTTTTTTGCTCACTATAAGCTTCATTCTTGTTTATTCAGCAAGCCCTGTAATTGCGCAGCGTCTTTCTTTACCACAAGATTATTTTATACGGCGTCACACAATTTATATAGTCCTGTCACTAATTACCTTGGTAACATTTTCTTTTCTCAACACAAGAACTATACTTAACCTCTCGTTCGCAGGTTTCATTTTATTTACTATTCTAGTAGCAATTGCGATAATACTTGGTATAGAGGTAAAAGGTGCGAAACGATGGTTACATATTGTCAAAATTTCTGTTCAACCATCTGAGTTCGTAAGGCCATTTTTTTCTGTTGTTATAGCTAGTATCTTGGCCAGCGAAATGAAGTTTAAAATACACATATCAATCATAATATTTCTGTTAGTTTTTGTGTTGGTACTTTTGCAACCTGATTTCAGTATGTCTATGCTTTTAACATATTCTTTTATCGGTCAAATGTTTATTGCATGTATACCATTTTTATACTTTCTATGCATAATAGGAATGGCCACAACTGGAACTACAATAGCTTACTTATGCCTCCCGCATATAAAGCAAAGGATTTACAATTTTGTCTTTTTTACGCAGCGCGATAACTTTCAAGTCACAAAATCATTAGAAGCATTCAAAAGAGGTCAATTAACTGGAGTTGGGCCTGGTGAAGGTAGCGTAAAAGCCTCTCTTCCTGATTGCCATACAGATTTTGTGTTTTCTGTTTTAGCAGAAGAATTTGGTTTGATTACGTGCTTAGCCACATTGATGTTATTTGGCATCATTTCCGCCCGCTTGCTTTACATTGCATATAGGGAAAATGAATTATTTAATCTGTTGGTGATTCTCGGTATCTCAATTCAATTCATCACACAATTCATAATAAACATAGGGGTAACATTGAGTGTTTTTCCAACCACCGGCATAACCCTGCCGTTACTTAGCTATGGTGGTTCTTCTCTTTTATCTTCGAGCATCGCACTTGGCATAATGCTGTCTTTCAGTAGAAACCAAGCTATCGCATTAAAGTTTCGTGAGCGTGTTATGCTTGGAAGGTATATGGACTAAACTTGTACCGCTCACAACTATTATTGGTATCCCTCCAAAATGGGTATCTGTTCAGATGAGTGGCAAAATAAGGTAGACGAGAAAAGCAACTATAGGAACAAATGGGTGTCATGCAAGTAGCTGACACTGGTATCCAGTCCTTTTGCACAGTTCCATCAAAAACGTTGTAAAGCGCTTTCGTGTTTACCAACTTAGTGCCCAATCTGGATCCCAGACTGGGATGACAAAAAAAGGAGCACTGGAATTTTTGTTTCAGCATTAGCCATGCATCTGAACAGATACCAGAAAATATTCCACTGACATGCTGAACAACAAATACATCACTATGTCGTTTATCGCAAAAACTTATATTTTTCGTAACCATTCACACTTAATTCTGCAATTCTTTGATCTCACTCATAGAAAGACCAGTAGTTTGAGCTATAATATTAAAAGAAACACCTGCTTTAAGTAGATTCTTTGCGACTTCAATTTCCCTCTCTTTTCTACCTTCCTCTTTAGCAAGATCAAGTCTATATTCAAGAATGGCTTCTTCTTTGCGCAGATCCATTATTCTTTCTTCATAAGCTACTAGATCTTTTTCATTCCAGTGAAACTTATCTAATTCATCATATGCTAGCTTTATTATTGGTGATTTTTCCGCAATTTTTCTGAGATCTTCGTCCGTTGTTTCATCTGCATATTTGAAAAAAAATAGCCAACGGTCTACTACACTTTCTAGTTGTTCTTCTCTACTCTTAGGAAATTTTGGCAGCTCTATGAAGATAAATTGAAAATCTTTTAAGTCATGCTCATTGGTTTTTTCATCTCTTATGGTATGGCTAGATATATAGTCAAGCTTATCAGGGAATAAGGTACAATTTGAAATCGCGATAAAGAAAATCTTCTTTAAATCAACGTATTTACCAGATTTATCAGCTTGTCTTGAGTAAGCCTTAGCAGCATAAAGTTGTGCGCGTTTTTCAAAGCCTTTATCACGAGTGAGCTGCATCTCAATTATATACCTGTTTCCACTAGAATCCCTGCAAAGAACATCAACAATGCTTTGTTTATCAGAAGCAATTTCAGGGTCCATAATGGTGCTTAAGAATTCTACTTCTTGTATAGTGTTGACTTCAGTACATCCTAAAATATCGTTTAAAAAATGGATAAGAATATTCTTATTTTTTTCAGTGCCAAAGATTTTCTTAAATGTTAAATCTAACTTTGAATCGAGAAATTTAGAAAGAGCCATAGTAAAAATACTGAGAAAAGATTAATAATTATACACTATTATTAACAACTATTCAACCATATTTTTAAGTATAGCTATACCGCCGCGGCGCTAACACGTAGCGGGATGACGAGCTTATCGTCACGCCGCCACGAACCGTCATACCGCCGCGGTATCTCTTAACATAGATCCCTTACTTAACCGTCATACCTTAACATAGATCCCGCTAACATGTAGCGGGATGACGATTGTCGTTTAGCCATAAATACTTAAGAAATTTACCAAACGAAAAAAAGGCAAAAGAAGCCCTAGTCATTGTCTATTTTCAGTATTGGCGTTTTTTAAGTCTTAAACACTGCAATTTAGCTGCTTTTAAATGCAACTCACCTTAGTTTAAATGTTTAAGAAATTTACTAAGCAGAAAAAAAGGCAAAAGA
>NZ_JBIXJM010000159.1:0-8347 GCF_044752445.1 Wolbachia endosymbiont of Drosophila barbarae
ATATAACTTTTCATAGTAATCAATGCCCTTCTCTACATATTCCTGTCCATACTTTAGCATACTATAAAAAATGCACGCCAATTTCCTAGCCGTAGCGGTAATCGCTTTCGGTGCTCCTAGTCGTTTTTTTAACCTTCTGCAATATGCAACAATCCCACTGTTGCTTCTTGACACACATTGGGCAGCCATCCTAAAAGCATTTGCAGCACGAGCAATAACTTTGCGAGTTCTCGTCCCAAATACTTTTTCCCCTGTAACTTTATTAGCAGGACTTAGCCCCAACCAAGAAGTAAAGTGCTTCTCTGATGGCCATTTATCGTGGTTCAAACCAACTTCTGAGATAATTGTTTGTATAGTTAGCACATCAAGCCCAGGAACTTTAGTAAAATCAATACCGGTTACTCTATACAGTTCTTCGTGTAAAGGAAAGTCTGGTCTGTTTTTTGAAAACCTATTCTTTATTTTGCTGCATCGCTTATTCTCGTCAGATTTTGTTTCAAATGTTTTGTAATATTGTTCGATGCTTTTGTCGCATTCTGCTATTTTTTCCTGATAAATATTATACAATTCAAATTCTTGCTTTAACACAAATAAGAGTTCCTTTCTGTAGTCGCCTTTTAGCGCTTTTGCCATGGTAGATCTATCATTTTTTATCCGTACATCTCTCAATTCTGATAATTTTTCAGGATTCCTTTCACCTTCAATTATTGCTTTGATAATTTGCATACCGGTTACTCCAGTAATATCACTTATGACTTTGTGTAATTGAACGTTCATTTGAATTAACGCTTTTTGCATACGTAGAATATGTGTGGATGCACTTTCAATCAGGTTGCTACGTTGCCTAACGTAATTACGCAACACACACATTTGATCATCAGGTCTAAACGACCCATGGAGTAATCCATAGCTGTGTAATTGTTGTAACCATTGACAGTCTTGAACGTCGGATTTTCTACCAGGCACGTTCTTAATATATCGTGCATTTACCAATTTTACCTCAAATCCATATGACTCAAGTATTTGAAACAAAGGAATCCAATATACTCCTGTTGATTCCATAGCTACTGTTCTAATTTTACATTTCTTTAACCACCCTGCTAAGTTATGAAGATCAACTGTAAAGCATCCAAATTTTTTGACACGTTGTTCATCTCTTCCTTCAGGTACACATACATAATGTACAGCTGAGCCGATATCAATTCCTGCTGTATCAGGATTCACTATTTCTAGTTTACTTTTTGCCTTTATCATGGTAATTATCCTACTATAACTTATAATGGAGAAGCACTTAAGCTTGGGACGGTTAGATTATACAATCTTCTAATCGAGGTAGTCATAATAGACTCCATCAGTGGTTTAACCGTTCCTCCAAAACCACGCTCCTAAACGGGCACTTAAGCACCATTGATCAGTCGGTTATAACTGCAGAAGTACTTCTTGATAAATTATATATAAAAATTGCTATGGAAGTGAAGAAATAGTTTCTTTCCGGTTTAACAAGATTTTTTTCTTGTTCGACGCTCCTAATTTTACCTCTCCTGTGGTTAATCCTAAATTTTTTGTACCTTCCAATACTCTTGCAATATTTACCTTACTATTCTCAGAAAATTTCATAAAAAACGTCTGATTATCCATTTCCACGTCTTCTATGATTCCTTCATTTTCAATAGCACTTTCACCGATTTCTCTCAGTTCTTTAAGCCACTCATCTATCTGTGGACGAATCTCTTGATACAGTTTGTTATGCATTTCACTTATTCCCTTATCCTGCAATAGATCGTAACTGAATGTTGCTCCATTTAGCATCAATTCACATATTATGTCTTCCTTCTCATTTTCTTTGCATTTGATCGAAGGCATTTTCGATATCACCGTATCAGCAAAACTCTTCTGTCCTTCGCTATACGCATTTATCCTGATTCCAGTACTTAGTGCTTGATCTATAGTTTTGTTCAGTTCGTCTACGCTTTTTGCCTTTACTACTCTACTTTTAAACCATCTTAATTCTGCATTTTCACTTGCACTTGGCTCTATCTTGTTTAAGGCTGGAATAAACGGATTTTGACGATTTGAAGATTTTTTGTTATAAACCTCACGTCCTTCTCCAAGATTGATTGATTTTCCAGAAACATCGCTAGGGGAAGGCACACCTTCAGGCTTCTCAAACCTACTTTTATCATCAAATATTTTCGGTTTATTATCGGTCTCGTCTACAAATACAGACTGCTGGGTTTTCTTACCAGTACGCCTTATACCTTCAATAGCACTATATAGTCCTTTTGGTAACTTTTTAGAATCAATGATTAACTCATAAGTATTTCCATCTGTATCATCAAATGATACTGTTTTTTTAGTAGTCATATAGCCTCCTATTAATCATGTTATTCAAGTCTACAGAGCAATTTATTGCTTTATAATTAACTTAATACGCAAATTATAAAAAGATCTTGTATATCTTGCAACTATTTATAATAAAAGAATAGATTTTTTGGGACTTTTATTCTTTAATCACGACTTAATATACAAGCTATACAAAGATCTTTTGTATTGTGCAGTTCTTGCTCTTCAGATTCTTGACTAAGTTTTCTTGCTACTGTGTAGTAGCCAAACTTCTCAAGCAATTGAAATTTTGTTTATAACAGCTCTCTTTCCTTAAAACTGCAATATCCTTTGTCTGTCATAATAACATGATCCTCTAGTTCAATTCCCACTCCTTGACATGCTGATACTAATTCTCTAGTCATTACTTTATCATCTTCTGATGGTTCTAAACTCCCTCCTGGATGGTTATGAGCTAATATTATTGACGCTGCTTCCATTGATAACGCCTTTTTTACCACTTTCCTTTCAGATAAGTGTACTTCATCTATTGTACCAAAATACACTTCATCTCTTATCAGACGGTGCTGTTTATCCAAGTATATTATCAGGACAGCTTCTTTTGCTGAAAAGCCTATATTTACCCTTACATACTCTATCAGCTTTTCTTGGCTATCCATTACTGGGCCTCTCTTTAATCCTTCTCTGAGTGCTCTTTTATAAGCTTCTTTTACACATTCAATTGCTGCAGCTGCATGTTCGGTCATTCCTTCTATCATTTTCAAATCATCGATTTCTCGTCCTAAAATTTCTCCTATTCCTGGGCAGTTATCCATTAGAGTTTTAGTAACATCTTGTGCTTGCTTTCTGTCGTGAACTGCTCCTAGAAGCACTGACACTATCTCACGATCAAATAGAGCACTTCCTCCTCCACTCTGTAATACTCTCTCTATTTCTCCTGTAAGTTTTTCACTATTATTCATAAAATATACTCCTCGTTAATAACAAATTGTTTTTAATTATTTACTGCTGTTTTTTATCAGCATTGGCATAGAGCCATAGCTTCCGAGTGAAGTCAAATCAATTTCTCAATCTTTTTTACTTATTTTTTTATGAATAGGTTAAGATATTAATACATATTTATTTTCAAGTTATGTAAAAAGGTTGTTGTTAATCAATTATTTTAGAAATAACATCAGTAGAAAAACCTAACTGAAGTAAATTATTTACAACTTTCATTCCCTCTATTTTATTAATCTTCTCTTTGTAAATTTGCTTTCTTTGCAATAAAAATTCTACCCATATATTTAGCTCATCTCGTGATTCTTGATTGTCAATTTTTCTATATTCCCTCGTCCAACTTAATAACTCATTTTCTGCTTCACCATCTTCATAATTATCTTCTTCCTTTATCAGATCTTCAGTATCCACTGATAATTCTCTTGCTATTTCCCATAACCTTTCACTTAAAATGGTAACACTACCTTGTTCATAATGATGTATTTGCGAGGGTCCTACATTAAGCTTTTTTGCTAACTCTTCTTGCGTATATCCTCTGATTATTCTCCATTTTTTTATCTCTTGTCCTCCGTTTGGCTCGTATCTCTCTTTATCAGCATATTCCTCAGTTGATAAGCCCGTTGCTCGATAGATAATGTCATTATCAAACCCCGCCTTAACTAGATTCCTTGCAATTCTTATTCTTGCTGCTTTTATATTACTTTCTTCTTCAGCTCGGACAGATTTGGTTAATGCATAAATTGCTTTGTGTCCTCCTGTTTTTTCTATGAAATTATACATTTCCTGGGTCTTGGCTTTGTCGAAACAACTATCTTCTTTTAGTACTTTTCTTCTTGGAAAGAGATTTCTAATAGGAATTGATAACGCCTCTGCTAATATTTTTAACTTTTCAGTTGGAATGCCACATGTTCCTTGCTCGTATCTTATCAGTGTATGATAGTTTATGCCTGCCTTGTCTGCTAAGTTTTTCAGGGTATATTTTCTTTTTAACCTCCAGCTCCTTACTTTTTGCGCTATTTGGTACCTTATCGAGATATTTGCCATAAATATTATATAGGTTAATACTACAAAATAAAGATATACAAAATGTTTGCATTTTAGTTGAATATTTCTTCACAATTGTGTATAATCATTAATGCTTTTTATCTTACTTTCTCATGGCTTTTTCTAAATTTCTTGATGCACGCAACGATTATGCCTTCAAAAGAATATTTGGCACCGAGAAGAATAAAGATATTCTTATTCATTTCTTGAACGATATTTTAGGCTTTACTGGCTTGGCTGCTATTCACGATGTTGAATTCTTAGCTACCATTTTAGACCCTGAAATTGCCGCTAAAAAACAGAGTATTGTCGATGTTCTTTGTAAAGACTCTCAAGGTTCAAGATATATTATAGAAATGCAGTTCACTAAGACCAAGGGCTTCGAAAAGCGTGCCCAATATTATGCTGCTAAAGCCTACTCAAGTCAAGCTGATCAAGGTGATGATTATCATAATCTCAAGGAAATTATCTTCATAGCTGTTGCTGATTGTATTATTTTTCCAGATAAGGCTGAGTACAAATCTAATCATGTCATTTTAGATCAAAATAGCTTTGAACATGACTTAAAGGATTTTTACTTCGTATTCATAGAACTACCAAAATTTACAAAGACAAAAGAAGACCAACTAGAAAATATAGTAGAAAAATGGTGTTATTTTTTCCGATATGCAGCAGAAACAAACGAAGAGGACCTAGATAAAATAGTTGGTAGTGACATAATAATAAAACGAGCTTATGAAGAGATGAATAAGTTTAACTGGTCAGAAGAAGAGTTACTAGCATATGAACAAATGAAAAAACGCATAA
This sequence comes from Wolbachia endosymbiont of Drosophila barbarae, assembly GCF_044752445.1. Lineage (NCBI taxonomy): Bacteria > Pseudomonadati > Pseudomonadota > Alphaproteobacteria > Rickettsiales > Anaplasmataceae > Wolbachia > Wolbachia endosymbiont of Drosophila barbarae. The sequence goes on from NZ_JBIXJM010000159.1 coordinate 5,194, forward strand.
TGGATGAGATTGCTGCTTTTGCTCAAAAATTTGATGAAGGTGTTAGGGTTGGAGAAGAAAGAGGTATCCAAATCGGTCATGAAAAAGGCAGAAAAGAAGGTAAGGAAGAGGGCGAAAAACAGGCTAAAATTGCTGTGGCTAGGGAAATGCTTGCTGACAAAATGAATATTAATACTATTGCTAAATTTACTGGATTGCCCATTAGCGAAATTGAAAAACTTTAAGAGGGTGCTGATCTTCTTCTCATCTGATTAGCTGATGTTACATCGTTTAAGTTGGTTTCTGGTCGCATTTCCAAAATTTCACAATAATTACGACATGATCTAGCGTTTTCATTTTTTAAAATTTTAATAAGTCCCTGGTTACTTTTTTCCTCAGCTAAAATAAAAGGAGATTTCTTTAGGCTGTTTAGAGCGTTTACATTAGCGCCATTTTGTATTAAAAGCTGAGCAACACCCTTATGATCCTCTACTACTGCATCATGTAATGGTGTACAACCTTTTTCATCTTTAGAATCAACACTAGCACCTCCCTCTAATAAAGTCTTAACAACCTCATTGTTACCCTCTGCTGCTGCAATATGTAATAGTGTACAACCTTCTTCATCTTTTTGAGAGTCCGTACTATCTGACCATGAGTTATTTGCCTCCAAGTCACTTTTTCGATCTGAGTCCTGTTGTTCATACGATTTATCGCTGCCAACATTTGATTCTACTTCCACTCCTTCAACATCTTGTTTAATAACATCAACTTGGGCGTTACTTTGTAATGATATATTACTATAATTTTTATCGGAATTACTTAAGCTATGTGAATTATTGTTAGCTCTTTCTTCAGTAGTGTTGCCATGTTTAAAGCTGCTTTCCTCCTGTATACTACTTTCGTTAGTGTTAGAGAATCTAGAAAACCTCTCTTGTTGTTTACTACTTGACTGTACATTAATTAGACTATTTTTCTTGCAATAATCATGCTCCATCCCGATTCTATCTTCGTTTCCCTGTTTCAATATACTGGAACTATTGTCAGGACTACTTTGTTGTGATGTACTATCTTTATTACCACCAACGTTACTTTTGTTGCCAGGACTACTTTTTTCTGATTCAGAACTACTACTATCACTACCAATATTACCGCTTTGTTCTAACAGACTACGACTATTTTGTTGTGGTAGTGTCTTACCCTTACCAACACCAGATGCTTGCTCTTTTATAGCATAAGCTCCTTCACAAATATTATTAGAGTTATGCTTATATTGAGATGGTATTCGATTATAGTTGTCGTCTATTTTAGGATTAGCTCCCATCTTTAACAGTAGATTAGCTATATCAACCGTGTTCATGATATAAGCCCAGTGCAGTGGTGTTCTACCTTCATCATCCATGGAATCAATACTTTCACCTTCGTTAAGGAATCTTTCAGCAAGATGATACCTATCATCTTTTAGAGTAGCACGATGCAACCGTGTGTTTTCCCTGGAATTTCTTAGGCTTCTTTGTATATCAATAATTCGAGAACTACTTAGTGGTGATGTATTACCATAATTTTCACCAGAATTACCTAAGCTACCTTTACTGGAACTCTCATCACTTATATCATCGTTTTGCTTGAAGTCGTTTGATTGCGATTTGTCTGAATTATCTCTCTCCTCTTCAGAAGCATCATTTTGCAAAGAGATATTCTGCAAGTCGTTTCTTTCACTAGAGTTATTAACTTGCTCTAATGGACCACTACTATTTTGTTCTGGTGAACCACAAACACTTTCTCTATTACTAGAGCTTTCGTCACTATCGTAGTCATCAGATAAATCAAGATCTTTATAATTACTAGAAGAGACGCACAAATCTCCCTTATCTAAGCGTAATTCATCACCAACCAGAGAACGACTATCCTTCTCATCATCACTAGAAGAGACATACAAATCTTTCTCCAAAATTGATTCTTGTTTTTTGGAGTTATTATTACTATTATTGCTTAAACTATTTCCTTTCTCTGAATTGCTTTCTCGATTTGAGTCCTGTTGTTCATACGATTTATAGCTGCTAGCACTTTCCTGTTTCTGGAAATTGTTACCATTATTCAAACCGCTTTCCTGACCAGAGTTCTGTCGTTCAAAGGATGCTGATCTCCTTCTTAGCTGATTGTCTAATGCTAGACTATTTTTACCCAGCATTGCTGCATCATGTAATAATGTATAACCTTCTTCTTTTTGAGAACCCGTACTATCTGACCGTGAGTCATTTGCCTCCGAATCACTTTTTCGATCTGAGTCCTGTTTATAGAACTCATCTTCTTTCTGATGGCTACCTACTGACTCTTCAATATCTACATTCTGCCCAAGAGAATCATCTAGTGCAACCTTTTTTTCTGGTGGTTTTTGTGTATTTCCATCACTAATACGTGATCTTTTTTTCGAATACGGCGATGTAGGACTTTCACTCTGAGAACATGGGTTATTGTCATCTTTCACAGCTTCTGAATGAGAATGCGTCTTTTTAGTAATTAACTCTTTATTGCGCTGTTTCTTCCTTTCTTCAACACGGCCTTTTGTTTGTAAATCATCTAAACTATAAACATTCCCCTTTTCAGAACCACTTACTTGTTTTTTAAAATCATTATAATACTGCTTTCGTTTTGAATTTTTTATATATTTTAATAGCTCAGAAAAAACTTTCGAATTACCATAGGAAATAGCTACTTCCAGCGCATTCCTACTATCATTGTTTGCAAATTCAATATAGTTTTCTTCTTTACCTTTTACAACGCATTTTAGCAATCCCTTAACAACTTCTACATTACCACTCTCAGCAGCAAAATGTAGTGGTGTTTCACCTTTATTGTTTTCGCTTTTAACATACCGTTCTTTATCATTTACATATTGCAGTAACTTCTCAACAACTTTTATTTCACCGCTTTTTGTAGCAAAGTGCAGAGGTGTCTCACCTTTATTGTTTTCGCTTTTAACATACCGTTCTTTATCATTTACATATTGCAGTAACTCCTCAACAACTTTTATTTCACCACTTCTTGTAGCAAAGTGCAGAGGTGTCTCACCTTTATTATTTTTGCTTTTAACATAATCTTCTCTTCTGTCTTCACCTACATGATCTAATAATTTACTAACAACTTCTGCATTACCACCTCTAGCAGCAAAGTG
>NZ_JBIXJM010000160.1:0-5262 GCF_044752445.1 Wolbachia endosymbiont of Drosophila barbarae
ATATAACTTTTCATAGTAATCAATGCCCTTCTCTACATATTCCTGTCCATACTTTAGCATACTATAAAAAATGCACGCCAATTTCCTAGCCGTAGCGGTAATCGCTTTCGGTGCTCCTAGTCGTTTTTTTAACCTTCTGCAATATGCAACAATCCCACTGTTGCTTCTTGACACACATTGGGCAGCCATCCTAAAAGCATTTGCAGCACGAGCAATAACTTTGCGAGTTCTCGTCCCAAATACTTTTTCCCCTGTAACTTTATTAGCAGGACTTAGCCCCAACCAAGAAGTAAAGTGCTTCTCTGATGGCCATTTATCGTGGTTCAAACCAACTTCTGAGATAATTGTTTGTATAGTTAGCACATCAAGCCCAGGAACTTTAGTAAAATCAATACCGGTTACTCTATACAGTTCTTCGTGTAAAGGAAAGTCTGGTCTGTTTTTTGAAAACCTATTCTTTATTTTGCTGCATCGCTTATTCTCGTCAGATTTTGTTTCAAATGTTTTGTAATATTGTTCGATGCTTTTGTCGCATTCTGCTATTTTTTCCTGATAAATATTATACAATTCAAATTCTTGCTTTAACACAAATAAGAGTTCCTTTCTGTAGTCGCCTTTTAGCGCTTTTGCCATGGTAGATCTATCATTTTTTATCCGTACATCTCTCAATTCTGATAATTTTTCAGGATTCCTTTCACCTTCAATTATTGCTTTGATAATTTGCATACCGGTTACTCCAGTAATATCACTTATGACTTTGTGTAATTGAACGTTCATTTGAATTAACGCTTTTTGCATACGTAGAATATGTGTGGATGCACTTTCAATCAGGTTGCTACGTTGCCTAACGTAATTACGCAACACACACATTTGATCATCAGGTCTAAACGACCCATGGAGTAATCCATAGCTGTGTAATTGTTGTAACCATTGACAGTCTTGAACGTCGGATTTTCTACCAGGCACGTTCTTAATATATCGTGCATTTACCAATTTTACCTCAAATCCATATGACTCAAGTATTTGAAACAAAGGAATCCAATATACTCCTGTTGATTCCATAGCTACTGTTCTAATTTTACATTTCTTTAACCACCCTGCTAAGTTATGAAGATCAACTGTAAAGCATCCAAATTTTTTGACACGTTGTTCATCTCTTCCTTCAGGTACACATACATAATGTACAGCTGAGCCGATATCAATTCCTGCTGTATCAGGATTCACTATTTCTAGTTTACTTTTTGCCTTTATCATGGTAATTATCCTACTATAACTTATAATGGAGAAGCACTTAAGCTTGGGACGGTTAGATTATACAATCTTCTAATCGAGGTAGTCATAATAGACTCCATCAGTGGTTTAACCGTTCCTCCAAAACCACGCTCCTAAACGGGCACTTAAGCACCATTGATCAGTCGGTTATAACTGCAGAAGTACTTCTTGATAAATTATATATAAAAATTGCTATGGAAGTGAAGAAATAGTTTCTTTCCGGTTTAACAAGATTTTTTTCTTGTTCGACGCTCCTAATAAGTCCATCACCATTATTCATATAAGATACCCCTCTATTTTCTACGGCTAGAAACACCACTCACACTAGGAGCTTCAAACTTGGACTGCGGACCATCACCAGAACCATCAAGTGGCAAAGATGTTTTCTTACTACCATGAGCTTGAGATCGCGTCCGTAAATCATACCTAGGGCCATCACCTCCAGGAGGTAAAGTTGTTTTCTCTAACTCAGAAAACAATTCTTTCGCCAAATCATCGTAGTTTATACTTTCTTCCATTCCTTCCCTACCACATAATCTAAGGTTTTCTATCATGACTTCTTTAAAAAGTTCAAACTTTTCAGGGAAGCAATCCTTGGCAAATGACATTATATCTAATATTTCTTTTTTCTCTATTTCTTTTTCCCTATCAGACTCATGACTATCTTCTCGCTTCCAATTGACTATTAATCCTGCAAGCATACCACTTACATGAACTGTATAATTAGAAGTATTAACGGCAGCCTTCTTGTGTTTATAAAAGTGATCACATCCCCAAATCTTCATAATAACAGATCTAGCTTGAACACTTGACTCAGAATTTTTCAACATTACATCTGAGAGTGATGAAAGAAGAAGTTCATACTCTCGCTGTGAGAATATTTTGTCTGAATGGTCTCCTCCTGCTGAAACGCCTTTATAACACCAGCACTGTACCAAATCATGAACCGTATCAAAAAAACATGACTCTATTAATTCAGCAAGAAGGGAATATACTCCCTTATCTTTCTGCAGCAATTTCTGTAAAAGAGTATCTTTATCACCTATATTCCTTACACAAAAATCTAAAATAGGAGCATCTTTCTCAACAGATTGAACGCGAGACAGAGCAATAATAGCTTCTGTAAGTTTCTTTTCCTTATCTTCTTCTTTTAAATGAGTATAAAAATACTCTACTCCTTCACTCCACTTAAGTTTTACAGCACTGTCAAAACCTTCTGACGCGTTACTTGGTTGCTTTAATCCCCCAGATTCTCTATCGATCCAGAAATCAAACACAGGACCTTTCCTCTTTATGCTATCTAGTAACGAGTTTCGTACGTATTTGCCAATTTCAGTTTCAGTTTTACCATCAAATGCACCAGGAGGAAAATTGTTCCTATAAGATTCAAATCTTTTTTGAAAGAGTGGATGAATTTTATCTACCACACAGTAACTACAAGCCATCTCATATTTGCGAAGTGGATTATCTATTCCACCTATTTTTTCTTCAGTAAACCTTTGACCTAAAGCAGCATTATCCAACCTTACACCTGACCAGCAACCTTCATCTTGGAATACATTGTGCAAAAACTTCAACTTATCACCCTTAAAGTATTTTATGTGCTCCATAAAGTTATCTTGAAGGACTCCCACCCATCTCTTGATAGCTGACTTCCTCCCGGCAGCAACTGCTGGATCTGGATGTTTAATAGCTTCCTGTAATTTTTTGGACATCGTAGCCCGAAGCTCTTTCTGTGTTGGCATTAACCCCTCCTATTAAGTATTTATATAAAAAAGGCATTGTACAGACATTAGAATGGATTGCAATATTAAAATTACTAGAATAGAGGGTTTAATAAAAAAAACGTTATGGCTAAAACTTCTTTTCTTGAATTTTCTCAATATAATCAACAGAAAACCCTGTTATTTCAGCAATAACATCAATAGAAACACCCGCCTTGAGTGAATTTTTAGCCACAGCTATTTTAGCCTGTTTTTCGCCCTCTTCCCTGCTTTTTTCATGTCCGATTTGGATGGCTTCTTTATTTATGAGCTATATTAGCTGTGGTATTGTGTAGCAGATTATCCAACCTGGTGCTTCTCTACCTTTTTCCCACTTAGCAAATCTCATCTTTTCCTTGAGATAATATCTCCTATAAGCTTCCACAGCACTGCTGCATTTATACTGATCCGGCAGTGCTTGTATGAAAGCTTGCATATCAGTTGATCGAAAAATGAGTAAATCCTTATTACTATCACACCAATTTATTACTTCCTCTGATTTATGCTTCCTTTTGTATCGCTGTGTATACTCTTTACACAATTCTTTTCCATACTCTATCAACCAACAAAAGTTTCCTTTCGATTGCCTAGCCCATAAAGAGCAAGGATGGTTTTTGTGAGTAAGTTTATATGGAACTTCTATATTTTGGTTTGTGATACTGACAAAAGGATTTGGCGCTTTTAATGCGATTGAAAAAACACTACTAAGTAATTGAGCAGTTTCTAATGGCATTTTCACTATGTGCTTATCGCATAACATTCGTGCTGCAATTACTGGGTTTTCATCTAGTACAAAGATGTTCATCTAGGTGTCAAAAAATAAAATCAGATTAAGTCTTTGACTTCGTTAACTGTAAGACCAGTAGTTTGAGCTATAATATCAATAGAAACACCTGCTTTTAGTAGATTCTTTGCGACCTCAATTTTCTCTGCTTTTCTGCCTTTTTCATGTCCGATAAGGATGCCTTCCTCTCTACCTTCTTCTTTACCTTCCTCTCTAGCATCATCAAGTTTTTGAGCGAGGACAGCCTGTTCATCAAGAATACGTTTTATTTCCTGTTCATAGGCAATAAATTCTTTTTCTGACCAGTTGAATCTATTTAGCTCTTCATAGGCCTTTTTAATTATTACATCACTACCTATTATTTTTTCCAGCTCTTCTTCACTAGTCTCATCTGCATATCGAAAAAAATAAACCCATTTTTCAACTATATTTTCCAACTGATCTTCCTTATTCTTTGGAAATTTTGGCAACTCAATAAATATAAAATAGAAATCTTTTAGATCATGCTCATTAGTGTCTTCATNAGCAATGAAGATAATTTCCTTAAGGTTATGATACTGGTCACCTTTATCAGCTTGCCTTGAGTAAGCTTTAGCAGCATAGTATTGGGCACGTTTTTCAAAGCCTTTAGTTTTAGCGACCTGCATTTCGCAAATGTATTGAGCACCTGTAGAATCTCTACAGAGAACATCAACAATACTTTGCTTTTTAGCGGCGATATCGGGGTCTTGAATAGTACTTAAAAACTCTATATCCTTTATTTCATTTTTACCAGTAAAGCCAAGAATATCATTGAGGAAGTGAATAAGGATATCTCTATTTTTTTCAGTACCGAAGATACGCTTAAACGATACATCATTTTTGGGATCAAGAAACTTAGAAAAAGTCATAAGAAAGAACCTTAAAAAGCATTAATAATTATACACAATTCTGAAGAAATGTTCAAGTTTTTTATTTTTTTAAGTTTTGAATGCGTTGATGAAAAAAATGTCTCCCATAGATGGCTTTAGAATGCTACTACGCACCTTAGACGTCCTTTTGTACATCTTTTATTGACCCTTCTATAAAGCGCCTTAAAAGGCTGGCAAATGGATGCTATGAGTTTGGAGCTGTAGGAGACATCAAAGATACCCTTTTTGGTGTATAAAAATACGAATCTACGACAACATCGTTTAAAGAAATTAGCAGCTATTAATATCTTCTACCTTTTCATAAAAAAATAAACAAAAAAAAATTGAAAATTTGATTTGACTTCACCCAAAAGCTATGGCTTTATGCCAATACTGCTAAGAAAATAACAGTAAACATTTAAAAATAGTTTATTATTAGTGAAGGGTATATTATATGAACAATAAGAATAAAAGTAAAGATCGTAAAAAAGAAATAGAGTTCCGAATTGACCTTACCCAGAAAAAGTGGAGAGAAAGAAAGGAGTTTTTTCGG
>NZ_JBIXJM010000161.1:0-8538 GCF_044752445.1 Wolbachia endosymbiont of Drosophila barbarae
TTCTTGAATACAGACTTGACCTTGCTACTGAAAAAGGCATCCAAATTGGCGAAGAAAGAGGCATCAAAATTGGTAAAGAGGAAGGGAAAATTGAAGTCGCAAAAGCAATGCTGGCTAATAATGTTGATGTCAACACTATTGTCAAGTTTACTGGCCTTTCTATTAGTGAGATTGAAGAATTAAGTGTGAACGGTACAGAGTAATTTCAAAGTGCATTTGCAGTTGGAACGGATACATTTAATGAGAGTCCCATTTCACGGTGTTCAAATCTACTCCTTCTTGTACCATCTCCCAAAGTGGGCTCATTTCTCTCAGTCGGCCAACATTTTTAGCAACAAGATCTGCTGCATACAAAACTTCTTCTTTAGTTGTAAATCGGCCTAGGCCAAATCTAATTGATGAATGCTCAAGGTCATGGCCATTATTTAGCGACCGTACGACATAGGAAGGCTCAAGAGACGCAGACGTGCACGCAGAACCAGAACTTACTGCTAAATCCTTGATTGCCATGATGAGAGACTCACCCTCAACATAAGGAAAGCTCAAGTTTAGGTTGCCAGGAATTCTATTTTCATAATCACCATTTAAAACGATATCAGGAAACGCTTCTTTTATCTTGTTATACAAAATATCCCTTAATTCTTCCACTCTAGTTGTTTCTTTTTTCATTTCTTCTCTAGCAATACGTGCCGCTTCACCAAAACCAACTGCAAGAGGTGTTGGAACTGTTCCAGAACGCATGCCTCTTTCCTGTCCACCACCACTAATTAGTGGTATCAGCCTAACACGAGGATTCTTTCTACGTACATATAATGCGCCTATTCCCATAGGTCCATAAATTTTGTGGCTAGAGAGACTCATAAGATCAATGCACATCTCATTAACATCAATTGGAACTTTTCCAAAGCTTTGAGCTGCATCTGTGTGGAAAAATATATTATGCTTTCTACATATTACACCAATTTCTTTGACAGGCTGAATTACTCCGATTTCATTATTTACCATCATCACTGAAACCAGGATTGTTTGATCAGTAATTGCTTCCTCAAGCTTTGATAAATCTATAATTCCGTTTTGCTTAACAGGCAAATATGTAACTTTAAAGCCTTCATTTTCCAGATGCCGACAAGAATCCAGAACACACTTATGCTCCGTGCAGACAGTGATTATATGATTTCCTTTATTTTTATAAAAGTGAGCAACGCCCTTGATTGCTGTATTATTTGACTCAGTTGCACCTGAGGTAAAGATAATTTCTTTGCTATCTGCGTTCACCAGATCAGTGATGTGTTTCCTTGCTTTTTCCACTGCTTCTTCAGCAGTCCAACCAAATGAATGGCTGCGAGAGTGTGCATTGCTGAACTCACCAAAGTAAGGTATCATCACCTCTAAAACACGGGGATCTACTTTAGTAGTAGATTGATAATCAAGAAATATTGGTAATTTTATTTTAGCATCGTGTATTTTTTTACTTTCAACATTCATAAAGCTACCACGGAGACAAAATTTACAATTATTTTATAGCATTAAAACTTAATTTTTTCAAGATATAATCTTGCATCAAGTACAAAAGTGTCATCCAAGTAGCTGACACATAACTGTACGAACATTTATTTGCGAAAGCAGTGTGTTAAATGGTATAGCCAGTTTTGCCTCAAACACAAAGGCAGTGCCCAGACACTGGGATGACACCCTATTGGTGGCAATTGCTTCCAAATCATAATGTTTGTACAGCTGTGCGCCGTGCGCTGGAATCCGTTTTAGCCCTTATCTATATCTCAGTTCCACCAACAGTTATTGCGTCGACTTTGAGTGTCGGCTGACCAACTCCAACGGGCACATTTTGTCCATCTTTCGAGCATGTGCCAACACCAGGATCTAACTTTAAGTCATTACCAACCATAGATACTTTTTTCAACACTGTTGGACCGTCACCAATTAGTGTTGCTCCTTTTACTGGCTGTGTAATTTTGCCATTTTCTATTAGGTAAGCTTCCGAAGATGAAAAAACAAATTTTCCTGACGTTATATCAACCTGCCCACCACCGAAATTTACTGCATATAGACCTTTCTTTACGCTAGATATTATTTCCTTCGGTGTATACTTTCCGGGCAACATATAGGTGTTTGTCATGCGCGGCATAATAACTTCTTTATAACTTTCTCTTCTACCATTACCAGTTGGGTTTACACCCATGAGTTTAGCGTTCATATGATCCTGCATGTATCCTTTTAGGATCCCATCCTCTATCAATATATTATAACTGGGTGGAGTGCCTTCATCGTCTACGCTGATAGAGCCGCGCAAATTGGGCAGAGTTCCGTCATCAACTACTGTGATGTCACTAGCTGCTACTTGTTTACCCACAGAATTTGAAAATGCTGAGACTTTTTTGCGATTGAAGTCGCCCTCAAGTCCATGACCCACGGCTTCGTGTAACAATATTCCTGGCCAGCCTGGACCTAAAACGACTGTCATTTCTCCGGCTGGAGTTGGAATTGCTTCAAGATTTACCAGTGCTTGTTCTAACGCTTGGTTTGCAACTTCTTTCCACTTTTTCTCAGAAATAAACTTACTATAAGAGTCCCTTCCACCATGCCCTGCAGAACCTCTTTCGGTACGGCCATCTTTTTCTACAATGACTAGCACATTAAAACGTACCAGAGGCCTGATATCGCTTAATCTGTGATCACCCTTTATTATTTGTACAACTTGCCATTCTCCACTTAGAGTTATTTTTACTTGCTTCACGCAGTTATTTTTGGACCTTACATACTCATTAACCTCATTGAGTAGCTTAATCTTTGAATTCAGATCCATTTCATTTATAGGGTTAATCCTCGAATATAGGCTTTTTGTCTCTTCGTTTAAATTTATTGAATTTGTCTTGTTTAAAGACACTGAGCTTTTTACCATAGAAGCAGCATTACTAATTTCTTTTTCGCTGATCTCAGAAGAACAAACGAAAGATGTACTATCTTCACAAAAAGACCTTAAACCAAATCCCCTTCTAGTATTCAAGTCCATGTGTTTTAATATGTTATCCTCAAAAACCAGGGACTCCGACTGGCAAAATTCTAGAAACAGCTCACCACCATCGCTATTGCTCAAAGCGTTATTGACTATTTTATATACGTTATTAATATTAACATTGTTTTGAGCAAAAAATATTTGATCTAGATTTGGCATTACCTTTGAACTAAAAATTGTTTAAGTATATTATTTAACTTTAACATAGTAAACTATAAAAAGCCCGGGTGGCGGAATTGGTAGACGCGCTAGCTTCAGGTGCTAGTAACTTTTTAAGTTGTGGAAGTTCAAGTCTTCTCTCGGGCACTCTTAGCTTCCATATTGCTTATTGAATTAATTAATGTTATAATATAACATATTAGGTAATATTTATGCTATGTATGGTGAAAAAGATAAGTTAGCCTACAGAAAGAAGGTACGAACTTACTCGAAACGCTTAGTTACTACACTATCTACTATCTCTTTCATTGGATACATAGTGGCATTGGTCTTGAATATTCCTGTCTTAAGTCTGTATTTTAGTATTGCCGGCACTATATTCAGTGCACTTTCGTTTGCTTTAAATATATGGTCACTAAATGATCATTCCCGACAACAGAATCTTAATAAGAAATCTGGCATAAAAAACACTCCAGGACAAAAAAAGTTAACAAAGATCTATCTTGATATAGCATCCAGTGCTTCATTTCTAATAGGAGGTATTGCATCTATGTCGCTTTTTGAGTCTTCTGTTATTTATTTTGTTTCTACGCCTTTTTTTATTCTAGGCTGTGTTATTATGGCAGCTAATATCGTTCAAACTATGATTAGTGAACCACAGACAAAAAACTTCCTTGAGAATCTCTCTTCAAATACTGCAAGAGTACAAGCTTAAGTATTAACTTATTTAACTTATACAGGAATATTAGCTATATAATTCCACTGAAGGAAGCCATTCAAAAGAGTTCGATGTAATTAGCGTCAAAAAAGTGTAAGCAGAAATTGTGGGCTTATTGGGGTAGGAGCGCTTAGTACTTCTACTTCCACATCAATTACTTGAATAATTGCTCAAGCTATCAAAATAAAAGTTTTTATTCAGTAATTTGTGTATAAAGGGTACTATTTTACTAGTAGTGAAATAAATCAGAATGAAGTCTATTTTATTAACGAGGCCTTTATTGGATTCGTTCAATACAAGAAATATATTGAGAAAGTATGGATACAAAGTTTTTATAGAACCAGTATTCGCAATAAAGTACTTAAATCCTGATATATCTGCGCACGAATTTGACGTTGTAATATCCACAAGTAAAAACAGTGTAAAGGCTTTTAGTCAAATATGCAAAGTGGATGACTTTCCGATTATTACAGTTGGTAATTCAACCATGCAGGCTGCAAAAAATTTGGGATTTTCTGATATAATCTCAGCAGACAGCAACGTTGATGGTCTGATATCATTCATAAAAGCTCATTATTCAAACGCAATAAAGTTCTTATATATAAGGGGACAAGAAGTATCATGTGACCTAAAAAAGAGATTATCTGAAGAAGATTTCAACGTAAGAGAAGTTGTACTCTATAAAACAATTATAAAAAGGAATCTAACTAATAGGTGTAAAAATTTACTATTGGATGGTAAAATTGATAGTGTTGCTTTTTTTTCCTCACAGACAGCAAGGATATTTTGTTCATTAGTTCTAAAAAGTGGGCTATCTCATGTGATGAATAATGCAGTTGCATATACCATGAGTAAAAACATTGCTGATAGTTTAAAGTTAATCAAATGGAAAAAAATTATAACATCGAGGTTGCCTACTGGGGAGAGTTTAATTGATATAATTAATAAGGATTGTTGATGCTAAAGATTGCAACTTGGAATGTAAACTCCATACGTAAAAGAGTTAACCAACTTTGTAGTTTTATACTTGATAGTCAGATAGATATAATTTTGCTGCAAGAGATAAAATGTACGGAAGAGCAATTTCCTTATGCAGAGATAGAGAAGCTGGGATATGAATGTGCTGTCTATGGACAAGTTGCAAGAAATGGCGTTTGTGTTTTATCTAAATATCCGATACTGGAGAAGTTTAAGATTGATATCGTAGAAGGTTATCAAGAAGCGCGTTATATAGAGTGCATAATAAAGCACAATAATCAGAAAGTAAGGGTGGGAAGTGTATACGTTCCAAACGGTCAAAGCCCGGACTCTCAAGCATTTGAATATAAACTCAAGTTTTTTGATAATCTATATGAAAGGATGAGCACTTTGTTAAAGAACGAAGAGTTAACTATTATAGCTGGCGATTATAATGTTGCACCGGATGAAATTGATGTCTTTGATTCAAACTTATTGAATGGCCAAGTGTGCTTTCATATAAGAGAACGTGAGAAGTTAAGAGCGATCTTGAATCTTGGGTTTAAAGATGCGTTTAGAATATCTCACCCAAATTTGCAACAATTCACTTGGTGGCATTATCAAGGCAATTCACTCAGAAATAATCAAGGAATGCGGATAGATTATATGCTGTTATCACCACAAGCTGTAGATAAATTGGAAACATGCTACATAGATGATAGATTGCGTAAGCTAGAAAATCCGTCTGATCATACTCCTGTGGTATGTGCTATAGAATAATAGTAGACCTCTTACACAACTCACTTTTGGCAAACCTAGGTCTTACTTGGTTGCTGCTCTATGGTCTCTTCCCTTCGTTTGTTTTCCTTTCCTGCCCAAGATCGATCTTGCTGCTCACTCTTTTCGTTTCCCCTGTTGTTTTCCTGGGAAATTTGCTCAGGAACAGGTTGTTGTTCACTCTTTTCTTTTCCTACCGAAGTAACTTGCTCAGGAACAGGGGTGCCTTTCTCAACTCCTGTAACTGGGGTTTTTAAAATATCATCAATGCCCTCGAGAATTTTTCCATTCAGTTTTGCTCTCTTTTCTGTATCATCTTTATCTTGTGAGCTAGGGTCATACAAAGTACCTTTTTTGTTATTTGAAAAAAGACTTTTGATTGTACTTACTTCAGTCCATACAAGGAGACCACCACTAATTGCTAGTGCAATTGGGCCAGTGCCAAATATTAATGCTGAAAAAGCAAAAAGAGTAATAGGAAGTAAAGATTTACTTAAGAACGTTTTTACCATCTCTTCATCACTGAGCGGTGGCTCATCCTCTTCTTTCTTGTCTTTACCTAAGAATGGTATTTTTTCTTTCATCCCATCCATAAAGGAGCCAGAAATATTTTTCGGGTCTATTTTGATCCCTCCAATTAGCAGCAGCAGCATTTCCAATACAAACTTTATGGATGAATCTTTAGCTTCTGTACCGCGTATATCAGCTACACAGTCATCTACTACTTCTTTTATTTTACCATTCTTGAGATTCTCCTCATTAGCTAATTTTTTCTCTCTAATTTTCTCAAATACGAAAAGTAAAAACTGAGAAAAATTCTCTTCACTGAGTGGTTCTACATCTTCTAGCTTGACATTATTGAATATAATTTGATTCTGACTTAGCATGAAAGCGAGTACTGCCTCGTCATCTTCCTTTAATTCTTTAGGTTGTACTTTGTTTTTTAGCAATTGTATGAAGGCATCATGGATTACCTGATGTTCCTCTTTTTCAAAAATTTTCTCATCTTCGTTAGTTACCTGAGTAGGTAACTTTGGAGGTTTTAAACTTTTTACTTGTGGGCCTGTCATGGCTGACCTATTTGCATTTGCTATGTTTTATTCTAACATATTTTTCGTATTAGTTCAAATGATTTATACTCTTAGAATCCACGATGTTTAAGTCATAATTAAGAGCCCAGTTGTCGCCAATTTTTATTTCTACTTCAAGTGGTATAGAAATTTCTATTGCATTTTCCATTATATCTTTTATAAGCTTTGCTGTTTCTTGCACCTTTTCGTCTTCTACTTCAACCAGTAGTTCATCGTGAACCTGGAGGATTATTTTACCTACTTTCAATTGGTCAAAAAGCTGAATTGTCGCACGTTTTATTATATCAGCAGCGGTTCCTTGCAGTGGTGCGTTTATTGCTGCCCTTTCTGCAAATTGTCTTATATAAGGAATTGTATTGTTTATGTCTCTTACAAAGCATCTCCTGCCAAACAAAGTTTCTACATAACCATGCAATCTTGCGATAGACACTGCTTTTTCCATATAGGCCTTTATTTCTGGGTAACAGGAAAAATAGTAATTAATGTATTCAGCAGCTTCCGCAATGGTAATTCCAAGCCGCTTTGCAAGACCAAATGGGCTAATGCCATATATAATTCCAAAATTGATGGATTTTGCTTTGCGTCTTAATTGCTCATCTATTTCTTGCACTCCAAAAACTTGCCTAGCGGTGATCTCATGAATATCTTGTCCGTTTGCAAAAGCTTCTTTAAATGCTGCAACGTTTGCAACGTGTCCCAGGAGTCTTAACTCTATTTGTGAATAGTCAGCAGAAATTATCTTATGCCCTTTTGGCGCAATAAATGCTTGTCTGATAAGATTTCCCTCTTCGCTTCTGATAGGAATATTCTGTAAATTAGGATTGCTGGAGCTCAGCCTTCCAGTTGCAGTTGCAGTCGTTGAAAAGCTTGTGTGTATTCTACCATCAAGTGGATCAACTTGCTTTATTAATGCATCAGTGTAGGTGCCTTTTAATTTACTTAAATGTCGCCAATTTAAGATTTTACTTGCGATTTCTACCCCTTCTTCTTCGAGTGCCTCTAGAACTTCATAATTGGTGCTATACGATCCAGATTTTTTTGACTTTTTCTTTTTATTAAGCCCCATTTTGTTAAACAAAACATCACTTAATTGTTTTGGCGAAGCAATATTAAATCTTTCTCCTGCCAAATTATATATCTTATCTTCAAGCACGGCAATTACCTGCTGAAATTTATCGGACAGCTCCTGTAATTTTTGTATGTTCAGTAATATCCCATTTTTCTCCATATCAAATATTACTTTCATAAGTGGCTTATCGAAGCGCTCGTAAATTGTGAACAATTTTTCCTGAAATAACCTTTGCTTTAGCTTTTCATGAATTGCTATTAAAGTTTTTGCCGAGAAAATTTCTGCATTTTCACTCAAATTATGCGCAACTATGTTTGGAATACTGTGATCGTGTTTTCCTGTATCCAAGCTATACGACATTATCATCAAATCATCAACTGAATCTAGCATCTTCTCTACTGTAGGGAAGATTTTCCTGATTTCTTTAATGTTATGTATTATTTTAAGCGCCCCATTTGAGAGTAAAGTTGAGTTAATTATAATGAGTGCATCTTGTATGCTGTCTTGCTCTATATAAAAAATATTATTTTCGCTATAAGATAAGGAAATTTTATTTAATAAGTTGTCTTCAAAGTGGCAATGAATTGCAATTCTGCCTTCATATCTACAATGCTCCAAAAATTTCTCTAACTCTTCACTACTATATTCTATTTTCTCTTTTGTGCTAGACCCATTATAGGAAAAAAGCTTTTCCATTTTACCTATTAAGGAATTGAATTCATACTTCTTTAAAAAG
>NZ_JBIXJM010000162.1:0-10778 GCF_044752445.1 Wolbachia endosymbiont of Drosophila barbarae
CATTTTTTAAGTTGGCGTTTTTTTATGTTTTAAACGCTTTATAAGCGCGTTTCAGCTTATGTAGGTAGAAATTTTATAAGACATAAGGTGCACATAGTGCAAAAAATTAAACATGATACGCCAGATACGTGAGTTTTTTTGTCATTTAATCTGTACAGAGAAGATAAATAAATAGCTTCAGTGTTTATGATAAGGGGGCTGGCGGAGTTTGTCAAGTGGTTTTTTAGCCACGTTTCCCTGTTATAATGTTCGTTTGCTTGACCTAAGATCCAGGAGTATTTAAACTGAACCCTATACAGTGCTAAAAATGATAGGAAATCTAAGCGGAATAGTTGATGAAGTGCGCAGTGATCACATAATCCTGAACGTGAATGATGTTGGCTATATGGTGTATCTTTCAGCCAAAACTTTAAGTGCTTGTGCAATTGGAAGTAGAATCAAATTACTTATCGAAACCTATGCAAATAACAGAGAAAATGTCGCTCAGCTATATGGTTTTATAAGCAAAGAAGAACAGCAGTGCTTGAGGTTGCTTGTCAAAGTAAGCGGCGTTAGCTATAAAACTGCAATGTCAATTTTGAGTAAATTAACTCCAGAACAGCTATTTTTGGCAATTATGAATGAAGATAAAGTAGCACTCAAGATGAGTGGACTTGGCTTGAAACTCATAAATCGAATCATCACTGAATTGAGTGGCAAAGTAAGTAAACTAGAAATAAATAACAATAACTTTAATCCAATTAATGAAGATGCCCTTTCAGCATTGATCAATCTTGGGTATGAAAAAATGAAAGCTTATGATACGATAAAAAAAATACAAGACGAATCGTCAAACCTGGATACTAAGGATATTATTCGCATGGCGCTCAAGGAGCTCTTAACATTATGAAATCAATATCGTGCGGTAAAGAATATACTGAAGATGTGCGCAATATTAACATCAGGCCTGAGCAACTTGATGATTTTGTCGGGCAAAAAGACTTAATACAAAATTTAAAAGTGTTTATAAACGCTGCACAGACGAGAACTGAAGCTTTAGATCACGTCTTATTGTACGGTCCTCCAGGGCTTGGCAAAACAACTTTAGCACAAATTGTTTCTAAAGAATTAAGAGTTAGCTTTCGCGCAACTTCTGGTCCTTTACTTAGTAAAGCTGGGGACTTGGCTGCAGTGCTTACCACTTTAAATGCAAAAGATGTTCTATTTATCGACGAAATCCATAGATTAAATCGCAGCATCGAAGAAGTTTTATATACTGCTATGGAAGATTTTTGCCTGGACATATTAGTAGGTGAAGGTCCATCTACTCGCACTTTAAGGATAGATCTACCACCATTTACGCTAATTGGA
Source organism: Wolbachia endosymbiont of Drosophila barbarae (assembly GCF_044752445.1). NCBI lineage: Bacteria > Pseudomonadati > Pseudomonadota > Alphaproteobacteria > Rickettsiales > Anaplasmataceae > Wolbachia > Wolbachia endosymbiont of Drosophila barbarae. Next base: position 1,351 of record NZ_JBIXJM010000162.1, read on the forward strand.
GCAACAACGCGGCTTGGATTACTTTCTGCGCCACTCAGAGATCGTTTTGGCATTCCTTTGCACCTTGAGTTTTATTCTTTTGAGGAGCTAGTCGATATTATAAAAAGAGGCGCAAGAGTTCTTTCTGCTGAAATTGCAGAGGATGCCGCGCGGGAAATTGCCTGCCGTGCACGTGGCACTCCAAGAATTGCTTTGAGATTACTGAGGAGAATAAGGGATTTTGTTGAAGTGAAAGATGATAAAAAAATCACTTATGAAGTTGCTGATTCTGTATTGCTAAAATTGGGTGTAGACAAAATGGGACTCAATAAACTTGATATGCATTATCTAAGATTTTTATTCAACACCTCAGGGCCTGTTGGAATTGAAACTATATCTATTGCGCTATCCGAGGATGTTGGCAATATTGAAGAAACAGTAGAACCTTATTTAATCAAAATTAGTTTTGTAAAGCGCACACCAAGAGGGCGCGTTCTAACCGATCAAGCAAAGGAGTATTTGAGCCTTTAATATTAGAGAGCTTTTCTACCATAATTCAATTATATATATATTGATTGGCATAATATCATATACTGGCATCTTTTTGTATGAAGGCATATGTGTTAAATAGCACTGAAACTGTAGTTCAAATTAAAACTTCTCCATTTCGTACTCGCTAGTTATGCTATTCTAACTAATTAAGCTATGGTTTGGGTAATAGGAGAAAACTGGATTCCAGCGTCACGTGCTACCCTATGGGTGAATGCTTGCATATATTCTCTCTTTCACCATCTCAATGTTTCTTTCTTATTATGCCAGTACCATTTTCTTGTCATTCAAGTAGCTCCCCTTCTTGTCATCCCAGTGCTTGACACTGGGATCCAGAAATTCTTAAACTGAACTCTATATAGAACCTCAGAACAAAAATAAAAAATGGGTAGCACAATACTGCCAAGAAATTTCTACGAGCGGCCGACCTTAACTGTAGCTGGAGAGTTATTGGGAAAAGTCCTCAAATTTTCTAACTTTAGTGGAATAATAACCGAAGTTGAAGCCTATATAGGAATGAATGACCCAGCTTGTCACGCGGCAAGAGGCTATACTAACCGAACCTCAGTAATGGTTGGTATGCCGGGGTTTTCATACGTGTATTTTATATATGGAATGTATTACTGTTTAAATATTGTAACAGAAACAGAAGGGTTCCCAGCAGCAGTGTTAATACGGGGATTAAAGCTTATTGAACCACTTGAAGCAAATTTAGGTGGGCCAGGAATATTGTGTAAAAGATTAAATATTATAAAAGAACACAACAAACTGGACCTCACTATAAGCCACGAATTTTGTGTTTATGAATCTCACCTCAAACCAGATTATATTTGCACTCCGAGAATCGGAATTAGTAAAGGCCAAGAGAAATTTTGGCGGTTTAAGATTTTCTAAACTTAAGATCTTGCGTAGACTATTTGCCAATCGGATAATCACCAGTGAAACAAGCATCACAATATTGTGGTGTAGCATTGTTACGCACTTCTCCTTTAACAGCCTGATATAATCCATCAATACTCAAGAAGGCTAGGCTATCTACTCCTATAACTTCCTTAATTTCCTCTACAGATTTATTTGCAGCAATTAAATCTTTGCACTCTGGCGTATCTATTCCATAAAAACAAGAATGCTTAATTGGTGGGCTTGAAATTTTGAGGTGAATCTCTTTTACTCCTGCATCCTTTAGCATAACTATTATATTTGTTAACGTACTACCACGCACTATACTATCATCTATTAAAATTATGTTTTTACCTTTCAAAGTGTGCTTATTAGCATTGAATTTTAATTTTATTCTAACTTTACGTACTTCAGCGGTTGGTTGTATAAAAGTTCTTCCTATGTAATGATTACGAATTATTCCCAGTTCCATAGGTAACCCTGAATGCTTTGCATATCCAATAGCTGCAGGTATTCCAGAATCAGGTATTGGTACAATCATATCCACATTGTTTTTTGGTGGACTTTTCTTCGCAAGTATTCTTCCTATTTCTTTTCTTGTATCGTATATAGACCTATTCTCCATTATGCTGTCTGGTCTTGAAAAATAAACGTATTCAAAAATACAAAAACTTGATTTTTGCTGTGGGAAAGGAAACATTGAGGCTAGCTTACTATCCGAACTGATGGTAACTAATTCGCCTGGTTCTATTTCTCTAACAAATTCTGCATTTACTATATCAAGAGCACAAGTTTCAGATGCAAGAACGTAAGAACCGTTTAACTTTCCTAAAACAAGAGGCCTGATTCCAGACGGATCACGTACTCCAATAACTACTTCTTGATTGATTGCCACAAAAGAATAAGCACCTTGTATTTGCTTTAATGCATATATAAAACTCTCTAAGAAGCTATCTTTTTCACTGCTTGCTGTCAGATGCACTACTACTTCTGTATCAATATCTGACTGAAAAACGCACTCTTGTTTAATTAATTGTTTGCGTATCGGAGAAATATTAATTAAATTACCATTATGTGCTATGGCAAAATTCCCAAATTTGCCACTTTTGCCAAACATGGGCTGCACTCCAAATTTACTACCACTTGTTGAGTATCGAACATGACCTATTGCACAATCCCCAGGTAAGGATTTCTTTATTTCATCTATATCATCAAATACGCTGCTCACTTGACCTTGAAAGTGATAAGAGTGCAGCTTATCGTTGTTACTGGTTACTACGCCAAAAGACTCTTGACCTCTATGCTGCAAAGCGTGGAGAGCAAGTATAGAGTTAAAAGCAGCACTTTGGTTGCAACTTATGCCAAATACCCCACATTCCTCACGCATTTCATCTAGCATAAAAACTATTAAGTAAAGTTTAATTTTACTTTAGCATAGGTAAAATACAAGCATTTTGTTGTTCATCTGCTTTTATTGCCAGCAATAATCCTATGCATATCAAGCTTGCAGCAGTTGTACTTCCTCCATAGGAAAGAAATGGCAGTGGATCGCCTATCACAGGCAAGAGGCCTATTGACATTCCAATGTTTACAAAAAAATGAGCGCTAAAAAAGGCGAAAATGCCGATAGATACCGACTTAGAAAAATAATTTTTCGACCTATAAGCGATAGAGAAAATTACTCCAAGTAATGAGGTATAAAGCAAAATTAAAGCCATGCTACCTAAAAAGCCCCACTCCTCACTCAGCACTGCAAAAGCAAAATCCGTACGTTTCTCCGGCAAAAATCCAAGTTGAGTTTGACTTCCACTCAAAAAACCCTTGCCAAGTAAACCCCCTGAACCAATACCTATCTGAGATTGCTGCGCATTATAACCTATTCCAAGTGGATCCACTGATGAATCCAAAAATGACAATATCCTTTGCTTGTGATAAGGACGTAAAAAAGGCCAAATAGCCGGTACTGCAAAAATGCCAAGAGTTCCACATATTACTGAATGAGATCTTTTTATTATTGTTGTGAATATAATTGATATCCCTATAAATAACATTATCATAGCTGTGCCTAAATTAGGTTGCTTTAACACCAAGAACACGGGTAAGAAAATAATTATAAGTGCCTTAAGCAATCTTTTAAATTCCATCATTTTATACATACTCTGCTTATCAAAATAGCGAGCAAGCGCAAGTATTAAGCCTACTTTTGCAAATTCTGATGGTTGCAAACTAATTGATCCAATTCTTATCCACCTTGTTGCACCCATTATGTGTGAGCCAAAAAAATTTACTGCTAATAGTGAAATCGCTGCTGCTATATAAAAAAAGTAGGCGTACTTCAAATAAAAATCTAGCTCTATGAATGACATAGCTATAGCGAGTAGGAAAAAGAAGGAAAATATGACCAGTTGGTGAATCGCAAATGGCACCCACTTTCCTCCAGCAGAAGAGTATTGAACAACAATGCCAACGCAAAACAGCGCTATCACGTTAATGACTAATAACCAATGAATCTTCTTCAGCCTACCCACAATAAAGACCTTATAACCTTAAAGTATAGTAAAATATGAAACAAAGATAAAAATCAAAAAACCAACTTCTCAACTACTAACCGAATTGGAGTGCTATATATTCCAGTTACTACTGTTAAAGCTGCCATAAACAATAGACAGAAAAGCATAGGAAATGGCACATCATTAATTTTGCCTAGTGTCATTCTAGTGCGTGACGTTGCATCATTTTCAAAATACATTTTCTTTACCATCTTCCACATGTATATTAGTGCAAGAAAAGAACCGGCAGCAAAAGCTATCAGGGAAATCCACGCGCGAGATTCGATAATTGCTTTCATTATATACCACTTGCTTACAAAGCCATTTGTTAAAGGCACACCGATTAATGCTAAACTGAGTAGAGTGAACGCAAGTGCTGTATAAGGCATTGATTTCTTGAGTCCCGATAAATTCTCTATTTTTGTTGTATCAAATTTGTAAGAAATACATCCTGCAGCCATAAATAAAGATGTTTTTATTATGCTGTGGTTTACTATGTGAAGAATTGCTGCAAATACACCTGTTTTTGAGTTAAAACTCAGTGCTAAAATTATATAACCAATTTGGCTAATACTAGAGTGAGCAAGCAGTCTTTTTATGTCTTTTGCGGTTATTGCAAATATCGACCCAAATACAATAGCGCAAAGTGCGAGGATAATTATCACATTGTCCAGTAGCGGCTTAAACAAGAAAAAATTTTGATGAAAAACAGTATAAAAGATTCTGATGAAAACATATATCATCACTTTTGTCACTGTGCCTGAAAAGAATATGCTAATGAAACTTGGCGCCTCACTATATGCATTAACCAGCCACCTGCTTAATGGAAACAGTGCCATTTTGATTGAGAGACCAACAAAAATGAACAACGTGCCAAGTTTTATGATGTTGTTATCGTATAATGGAACTATTCTTTCAGCCATGTCAGACATATTGAGCGTTCCAGTCATTGAATACAAGAGCCCGATGCCAAATAAATAAAATGTTGCACCTATTGTTCCACTAATTAGATATTCAAATGCTGCAACCAAGGCTTTTTTATCCCTTCCCATTGAAACTAATACATAAGAAGAAAGAGATGAAATTTCCAAGAAAACGTAAAGGTTAAATATGTCGTTTGTTACTAGAATCCCGAACAGTCCGCTTAAGCACAGTAGAAATAGAGAGTAAAAACCAGTGATTTTGTTTTTGCTAATTTCTTTTTCGTTAATATAAAAGCTATAAAGCACGCTAATCAGCGCTATAAAATTCACCAAAGTTAGAATCAAGGAGTTCAACACGTCGATTCTTAACTCTATGCCGTACGGGGGAGCCCAATCCCCAAGGTGATAAGTTATAATTTCGCCTTTATATGTGTTAATGAGTAGTATTGATGAAATGATAAGAGTGATTGTTGTTGCAATAAAAGAAATAAACCAAGATACCTTGTGTTTCTTGGCAAGAAAGCAAAACATTGATGCAATTATTGGGATAATAACTTGTAAAATTGGTAATTGCATTAAATTGTTGTTAATATATCGTTAAAGTATTAGTATATATAATACTTTTTGTTTTAATACCCTTATGTTATCTAAAATTTGTAACGCAATAAAACGCCTATTACGAAGAGAAGATAAATTTGTAGGAAGAGATGAAAATGGAAATTCTTACTATGAATCAAGTAAAGGAAAAAGGTGGGTTATGTATAGCAGTGTCTCTGAACCTACAACAGTGCCTCCGGAATGGCATATATGGCTTCACTATACTGATAATGTAGTACCAGTTAATAATAAAAAAAGAAAAGTAAAACATACTCCTAATTTAACGGGTACAAAAGATGCATACTATCTAAACCAAAAAGTGAAAAATTACTATAAAAGCTGGAGTCCTGATAACTAAAGATGCGAAGGTCAAATATACTTGAAATAACCGCTGGATTATTTGTATTAATTTTTACTATTTTTCTGATTTTCTTTGCTATTGATAAGCTATCTTACATAAAGAAAAACTATAAGGATTGCTATAAAATATATGGTCTTTTTGCTAACGCTAACGGTATAGGAGTTGGTGATAGTGTCAAGATCTCTGGTGTAGATGTTGGAAGCATAACTGGTGTATCACTTGACAAAGCTACCTACGTAGCACGAATCGATATGTGTATAAGCAAAGACATAAAATTGCCAATTGATAGTTCAGCTCTGATCACTAGCAGTGGAGTTGTTGGTAGTAAATTTGTTAATATATCACCTGGATCAGATATTAAACTAATCTTGCATGGTGGTAAAATAGAGTATACTCAAGCTGAAGCAAATATGGGTGGAATAATGGACAGAATTCTTGGTATGTTTACAAAGTGAAAATGGCAGGATTCCAAGTATATCCGTTCAGGTAAAGCCTCCTGTAGTTCTAAAGTATTTAAGGAGTTTGCCTTATTTCTTGCCTTTTCTACCGCTTGCTTTGGGGTTTATAGTATAGAAAGTGCCTTAATAGTTGCAGTGCATGTCTATCAATGATAAAATGAAAATTAATTTATTTTGATATTATGATTGGTTTACTGTTTGCCGTACTGTTGTTCCTCTGTGGTAGTGATGCACTTGCAAAACAGGAGCCACGTTCAATAGCTGGAGATAATCACATAAAGGTGATAAATTATAACCCACAAGCTATACATAAGTATACGGGTTTTTATGGTTATCAGTCCAGTATATTGTTTGAACCAGGGGAGGTAATACAAAACCTTTCAATGGGTGATTCAACTGGTTGGCAACTCCTTCCTCAAGGTAATAGATTGTTTATTAAGCCTATAGATGATATTGCCGATACTAATGCAACTATAATTACCAATAAAAGAGTTTATTACTTTGAACTTCATGCTGAAGAAGCAACTGGACTAGATGATCCAAGATTAGCATATGAAGTAAGGTTTCTTTATCCACTATTTAGCAGTGATGAGATTTACACAACAAATAACGGTGATATCTTCGAACAAGCTAGTCATACCATTATTCCTGATATCAATGATATTGAAGTTGTAAAGAAGGGATTAAATTTTAATTATTCCATCTCGCACGTCAAAGGTAGTCAGTCAATAATACCAATTAAGGTTTTTGATGACGGAAAATTTACATATCTACAATTCAATAAAATAAACTCTGATTTTCCGGCAGTTTTTATGGTTGATTCTGCAGGATATGAGTCTTTAGTAAATTTCCGTACAGTTGATAACTACCTGATAATCGAAAGGGTAAGTTCAGTGTTTACCTTAAGGAATGGATCGAGTACAGTTTGCCTATTTAATGAAACCATACCTTTCAAAAAAGGGTAAAGGCTATAATGCCCGAGATATGGGTGCAAAATTTTTTCTATGATGTTCTGTAATTCCATAAAGGCCAATAGCGTTAAGGTGCTCTTTTGTCCCATATCCTTTATTTTTATACCAATTATATTCAGGATGCTTATTGTGCAATTCTTGCATAAGCCGATCTCTCGTAACTTTTGCAACGATTGAAGCTGCTGCAATTGATGTACTCAAATTATCACCATTTACTATGGATTTCACTTGCCATTTCACTTCAGGTGGTTGATTACCATCAACTAGCACATAATCTAATTCTAGGTCCAAGTCTATCAACGCACGTTTCATTGAAAGTTTTGTTGCTTGCAAGATATTGTATGAATTTATTTCTTCTACGCTTGCCATTCCTATACCAAATTTTGCAACGGATATTATTTTTTCATATAGGACTTGCCTACATTGAGGAGTCAACTTTTTCGAGTCGTTGATTCCATCAATAATTGTATTTCTATCAATAAACACTACGGCTGCGGATATTACTGGACCAGCTAGCGGACCTCTTCCAACTTCATCCACTCCTGCTATCACTCCTGATAATTTATTTTCTAATGTAAAGTCTGGGTATTTCATAGGTTTTTATAATAAGAAAGTTATAGTAAAAACTGAACAGATAATAGAAATTATCCAAAATTTCATAACGATTGTATTTTCTGACCATCCCTTCTTCTCAAAGTGATGATGTATTGGTGCCATAAGAAAAACTCTTTTTCCTTCTCCATATTTAAACTTTGTATATTTAAAATATGATATCTGAATAATAACAGATAGAGTCTCTATTACAAAGATTATTCCAATAATGGCAAAAAGCATTTCTCTTTTAATTAGGACACTAGTTAACCCTAAAGCCGCACCTACCGACAAGCTACCAACATCACCCATAAATATTTTTGCTGGATGTGTGTTAAACCACAAGAAACTTAGAATAGCTCCTATAAATGCAATGCAGAATAAAATAATATTCATATCTGCCTGAGTTATATATGCAATTAGCCCCAAAAAAGCAAAGGAAGTGATAACTTGAGTTGCAGCAAGGCCATCCAAACCATCTGTGAGATTCACAGCATTAGAAGAGCCGACAATTACAAACGCAGCAAACGGAACATATAGATAGCCAAAATCTATTATTACTCCTTTAAATAGGGACGTTTTTGTAAAACATTCAGCAGAGTATAGCTTAAGTATAAACACACCAACCAGAGCAACAATAAACTGAATAAGTATTTTGGTTTTTGCACTTAAACCTCGATAGTGATTTGTCTTCAATTTTAAATAATCATCAATAAATCCAAGTAGAGCAAAAAATAGAGTTATCAATATCAGCAGCAAAATTTCTGGTGTTAACTGAGCCCAGAGTAAAATTGGTAATAAAGAAGAAATCAGTATTATTATTCCGCCCATAGGTGGTACATTCTTTTTTGTTATTAAATGACTTTCTGGTCCACATGATCTAATTGGTTGCCCATCTTTGCTTATTTTTTTTAGAAGCTTTATAAAATAGGGAAAAAGAATAAACCCAAAAACAAATGAGGTAAAAAATACTTTTGTAGCTAAGATCATCTGCTTACTTAAATTGACTAAGTGTCATACCACCTATAGCTAATAAAGTCAACTTCTGTCATCCTATAGCCTGACCCACAACTGTACGAACATTGTGATTTGGGCCCATCAGTAGGGTGTCATCCCAGTCTGGAATGGCTTTGTTGCATCGCTCAAGTGAAAAGAACTGGCAGTTACTGACAAAATTCATTATAAATAGCCATTTAACTGTTGAAGAAAAAATATGCCACAAAAAATGAGAGTCAGTAACTGCCATGAATATAACAAATTTCTCCAAGAAAGAGGAAGCATTTTTTGTTATATCAATGACGCCATAGAAAATTGGTACGAGAATTGTCCAAAAATGCAGGGCGGCAACTATATTTATAGTGATAAAGTTGTGATTTTGGTGCATATAATCGTCAGTTTCTTTAGAATTGGTTTAAGACAAACAGTCGGGTTTATAAAAGGGTATTTGCAACAAATAGGAAGAGATTTGGCAGTTATCAGCTATTCACAAGCATCAAGAAGGTTTAAGAAACTTAATATTAAGATAAATGATTGCAGAATTGATAAAAATA
>NZ_JBIXJM010000163.1:0-1981 GCF_044752445.1 Wolbachia endosymbiont of Drosophila barbarae
GACGGTTCTGAAAATTTTATGTCTTCTCCTGGGTCTAAAAGCTGCATTGTTCCTGGCTCTAAACCTGATAATGCTACTCCTTGCTCATTCGCTTCGCCTTCTCCTAAAATATTTGCCTCAGGATCGAGTCTCGTAATAAACCCTGCAAACATCGCTGCTGTCTTTTTTCTCACTAATTCTGCATCATCATACTGGTCAAGTTCATAAAGCTTTAGCAGTATATTAGAAAGCCATGGCTCTCCCCTAATTTGCCCAGGTCTTAGTGGTCTATAAATATGTAAAACATCGTTTGCTGGCACTCTTACTGACTCTCCAAAGGTATTTTCACCAGGGTGTTCTTTAAATAGGTAGTATGCTTCTCTTTGCCCAAGCCTGTTAAACTCAATCCCGTTTCTTATTACATTACCATTTCCTAAAGTTTGATTTGTTTTATTATCTAGATGTTCAGACTCAAGTACTTGCAGTTGTAATGGCACAGAAAATCTATCTTCCAGCTTTCTCGTTCTTAAACGTACAAAACATTCTCCTCCCTCTATTATACTTCTGCATACCAGAGCTTGTAATCCATAAAAATCACTTACTCCGTTACTGTCTGCTTCATCTGTCCATTTTAGCCATAATTCTTGCACCTTCTTTCGAAATTCTCCATCTCTTGCTTTTGATTGCGGTTTTATTCCTGTTCCAATAGAGTTACTTACTATCGTATCAATTATATTTGCTGCATATGGATTTTTTCTTACCATATCCCGAGAGCGGCTACGTAAGTGCCCAAGGCTCTGAGAAAGTAAATTATTTATGCTTCCTGTTTCTCCTTGCCAATACATCACTCTTCTTCCTGAGCCTGACGCATCCCAAGCAGACCTTTTGATTTTTGGCTTACTAAATAGGTGTTTGAAATTTTTCAGCATCATACTAACCAAAATTCTCTTAATTCTTTCAAAGTTCCGTTAAATTTATTTCTGTCACATTTTCCGATTCCTTCTACTTCATGTGGCTCTGGACTTGTTTTACCGTCAGTATATTGCCATAAAATCCAATCATTCCAGCCTTTTGGTAATGTGAGCTCTTTTCTCCAGCTTGCTATCCATAATGGACATTTTGTCAAAGTTGGCGTGGCAAAATCCTTAAGAAAATAGCTACTGCCATAAATTAGGGGTAATCTTCCTGTTACTTCTTCAACTCTCTTTACAAATTCCTCAGCTTGCTTAACTGTAATATTTTTGCCACTTTTGTTTTCTTCAATATCCAGCGCAAGTATGGTATTTTTGCTTTCGCCTACCGTTTTTAGAAAATGATCAGCTTGATTTTTGCCGTTTCCTTCTGTGCCAAAATGATATGCTCCCCAGAGTAATCCTTCTTCTTCAGCTTTCTTTCTTCTCTTCGCATACTTTGAATCCACATATTTTAGTCCTTGTGTTGCCTTATGAATTACTCCAACTATACCACTCTCTTTAGTTAACTCAAAATCCACATTTTCTTGCCAATGTGACAAATCTATTATTCCATTTACCGGACTCTCTCTATTCTCCCATAGTTTTATAAAAGTTTTTAATTGCTCTAAAAATTCAGAATATTCCTCTTTTACAACTTTTCTCAGAAAATTTTCCCTCATATAACTTCTTTATTTGTTGCAAAAATAATCTTTCGTTTAGGCTTCATTCCAGCAATCTTTAGTTCACCTTTGATGCGTTGTCTGAGGCTGAGCAAATCATTTATCTGAACTTCAGCATATCTCACAACATGGTCACCATATGCAATTGATACCACTCGTTCTCCGTTTTGTAGTTTCTTTATCGCTTCTTCGACTTGAATTAAATACTCTTCGTTGTACATCTTACTTCTCATTCAACCATTTGCTTTGTCTCACTTTCTTAGGTTTTTTGCTTTCTGGCTTTTCACTTAAACTATTCCATTTATAGCTCTTTTCATAGAAGTCCGGATGTGATAAGATAAGGATAGAAGATGATAAGGAGGTTGAGTG
>NZ_JBIXJM010000164.1:0-1442 GCF_044752445.1 Wolbachia endosymbiont of Drosophila barbarae
ACCTCCTTATCATCTTCTATCCTTATCTTATCACATCCGGACTTCTATGAAAAGAGCTATACATCATCATATGATAGCTTTGTTGTGTAACACTTTACATACTTTTGCTTATCATGCACTAAATCACCTGACTCCCTTTCTAGTTCCACAAATTTCGTTTTTTTCTGACATTCCTTCATTTTTATTAAATCCTTATCTAGTGATATTGAAACTGGCAACGTATTTCCAGCATATTCTTTAGCTAAAAGTTCACTTTGAGGATACATTTTTATTTCCCTGCCAAAATGTGAGTCTATGAAATTATTACTCCAAAATTTATCGCCAGAATGCACGTACTCATCAGTAGCATACGGCACCCCACCATAATTGCATTGAACTTTGTAATCTCCAACACCGTTGTTTTGAAAAAAATCATGAATAGCAGTGTAGCTACCGGCAGCATCATTTATATAATCCATTACTTTATTCCTTAAATTTTTAGTTCATTATATCATAATCATTATGCCAATCAATCAAAAAAGCTCTCCCTTGCTGTTTTTAAAACTGATTTTGAGCAAGCGCTCTCGATTAGTTGGGAGCGTATTTGTAAGATTGTGACATTCGTGCCTCCCAGTTTTTCACATACTGCTGAGTCAATTCAGGATAATCTGTAATAATTAATAAATTTTCAGCATTTCCTTTTTTAGCTGTCTTACTAAGGTTAAATGACCCTGTGATGACTTTTTGATTGTCAACAATCATTATCTTATTATGAGCAATCTTTGGCTTATCATCGATCCAAATTGGTACTCCACCTGAAAATAATTCATTTATAACACTATATTTTGAGTAGAGTTGCGATTTATCTAAGATGACTTTAACATCAACACCGCGTTCTTTAGCATTAATCAAAGATTTTGCAACTGTTCCAAGAGTAAATGTATATTCTTGAACTAAGATAGATTTTTTAGACTGATCTATTACGTTGATTATCGGTACAGCACAATCTTCTCCAGGTGAAAAGCAAACCGTAGCTTTTGGGCAGGGCGAAAATATAAAACCCGCATAGTAATACAGAGAAAAACACATTAACAAGAATAAAAAGTGAAAAAGCCTCACAACAACCCACCCCCGGATATACGGCGATAGGCTACATTATAATTTAATCACCTGTCAATAGACTTCTTGCATAGTTTTTGGCAACAACCGTTAGAAACGAAAAAACTTACTTGACAAACTCCGCCAGCCCCCTTATCATGAAACTGAAGGTATTCAGTTATCTTCATCTGTGCACCTTATGTCTTCACAATATTTCTAGGTTTTTACCTACACAAGCTGAAACGCGCTTATAAGTCGTTTAAGACAGTATAGTACGCCAATTTGCAGGATTAGGGAGTGACAACTAGCTAACACGGGGTTTCTTTTGCCTTTTTTTCTGCTTAGTAAATTTCTTAAACATTTAA
>NZ_JBIXJM010000165.1:0-10302 GCF_044752445.1 Wolbachia endosymbiont of Drosophila barbarae
TCCTTTCGTCGTGCTGTTGATTCTGCCTTCCTATGACCTGTTCGGACTATTATGAGAAATGCTATAATTCAAAGTCTTTTCCTGTTGCCTTCATACTGTAATCACTCATATTAACTCCTATAAAAAATTATAATTTTCAAAATCAACTCAGCTACATTGAAATGATATGTGAAAAAAGTAATAGCCCAGTGGGCTATTACTTTTTCTTATTTTTGCTAATTATTAGCTATTTTCTATCCTAGTGGATTTAACTCTGGAGAAAAAAAGGTGTTGGGGTTTATTATGTCAGAATCCGTGAATGAATCTACTTCTTCTCTCAATTTATCGATTTTCTCAATTAAACCTGAATCTTCATCACCAATTTCCTTCTTTATTGTAGATAAATGCTGTGTGGTTTTGCTTACTACGTTATTGATATGTCTTATTATGGGATTGACTGATTCTACAAATGTGGAAACTTTTACCATCCCTGTCTTTCCTTCTATCTCTTTTAGTGGTGCCTCAATTAACTCCACATTAAATTTTTTATCTTCTGTTGAATTACTCATATTTATTAACTCCTTAAATAATAATATTAAAAATAATGTTATTCATTATCTTCTGTAATCTGCTAAACAGATATGGAGTAATCCTGAACAGTATAAGCATCATTACTGTTAAGGTAATACTCTTCATTTACTACAGAAGAATGTTGATAGCTAAATTGATTGGGGTTAACTATATCATCACCTTCCAGCAATTCCTTAAGTTCTTCAAGTTTTTCTTTCATTTCCTCTTGTTTCTTGTTTTGTTCATCAAACTTCTCTTTTAACGCATCAATAATAGCTTTAGACTGATCTTGATTGCCAAGATCACCAATCACAGCTGTCACTTTCTCATAAGGCAGTTTGTGAATGATGTCTTTAAGCTCTTCTGCACCTACGTTATCCAAAAGTTCTTTAAACTGCTCATTAGACATATTGCGAGCAAAAGCTTGAAGTTTTTCTGGATTATCAACTAAAGACTTAATGATAATCTGAATCTTATTAGAATCAGTTAAATCCTGAGCAATTGCTTCGAGTTTCTCATGATCAAGCTTATTAACTAAGTCTTTCAGTTGTTCTTCTTGCAGACTATTTACTAAAGCTTTCAACTGATCACCTTCTAATTCTTTGGAGAGTATTGTCAAGTGGTGCTCAGCCAAGTCTTTTGCAAGCACTGTAAATTGCTCGTCATTTAAAGTTTTAATAAGTGCTTTGAACTGATCCACTTTTAAGTGAGGTAAAATTTCTTTTACTTGCTCTGGATTTAAGTCTCTAACTAGAGCTTCAAGCTGAGCATCATTTAAAATAGGAACAATTATTTGTAACTTTTCTGGATTTAGTTCCTGAGCAAGAGTTTGTAATTGGTGATTGGTTAGATGATCCACTAAAGCTTGGAGTTGTTCATCTGTTAAGTTCTTTGCTAAGGTCTGTAGTTGGCTTGAGCTCAGTTCAGGAATTATTTTTTGCAGTTGCTCGTTACTAAGAGTATTGGTAAGAGTTTTTAGTTGATCGTCTGTTAGGCCCTGAATAAAAACTTTAGTAAACGCGTTTGATAGCAACAGTAGCACATCTCTTATATGTCTCTCACCGTAGTATAACATAATGTCTTGTAATACCTCATTGTCAGGTGAATCGATTATATTTCCTGCCTCGTCTGAAAAATAATATTTATTGTTGCCAGTATCTGAATCTTCCCATGTTACATATTTGTATTCCAATTTTTTTGATTTAATAGAACTGCTACACATAGTTTTGAAAGGCTGCACAAGCTCTCTTGTATATGATAACTTAGCCAACTCATTACCGTAATATACAAATGTATGGTTACTTTTTACATAATCTAAGTTAGAATCACTTTTATAATCTTTGGCTACCAGATTTCCTTCATTTTCTTCCTCCAGACATATGTAACTGTCTAGGCAAGAACTGCTGCAAAGTTTTATAGGCAATAAGCCTAGTACTACATCGTTTTTATCATCCAGCGATACAAGCTCAACTTTTTTAATAGGCATTGTAGGATCATTACCTTCAGGCCACTTTATCCTTGTAGTCGGGGTTTTTCTAAACACCTCTTTTCCAGGTATCATCTTAAAAACATGCTTTTTTCCACTCATAGGCGTTACCAATAAATTAATTGTTAGTATTCTAACATTTATTGATTAATTTATTGTTAAGTTAGTATATATTACAATTGTAATAACCAACATTACTTGTGTAGAGAAAAGTTACGAAAAGAAATAGAGATTTTCAGGGAAATAGTATAAAATCCTCATAGATTAAAATAAGCTGCTTTGACAGGTTTTGTGGCGGCTAGAGCTGTATAGACTGGTGGAGGCAAGCGGGATCGAACCGCTGACCTTCTGCGTGCAAAACAGATGCTCTACCAGCTGAGCTATACCCCCAGGTAATTCTTGCTTAAAGCATAAATCACTCAGGCTGAAATGCAAGAAATATTTATCTATTAGGCTATTGCTAAATAGTGTACAAATTCTGCAGGGTGTACACACTTCTCTATTTTTTTGTCTCCTTAGCGTTATACGTCACACCATCCAAATAAATCTGTGAACTGAAAATTAACAAGAAGTTTTCCTTTAAAAATTTTTTAACTAAATTATCACTAACACAGTATATTATATAATTTATTTAACCACACATGAAAATTTTAGTTTGATTAAAACGGATAAAAACTATATTACTATTGAGTATAGCTGAAAAATGAAATGATCCCGTAGCTCAGCCGGTAGAGCAACTGACTTTTAATCAGTGGGTCACGCGTTCGAATCGCGTCGGGATCACTCACAAATTTTGAAAAACATGCTAAAAGAACAAGACAAAATATTCACCAACCTAAATGGTAAAGAAACTCCACTACTTGAGGGTGCAAAAAAACGTGGTAGCTGGCAAAAAACAAAGGAATTACTGGATTTAGGATCAGAAAAAATCATTGATGAAGTAAAGAAATCTGGTTTGAGAGGTCGAGGGGGTGCAGGATTTTCCACCGGCCTTAAGTGGAGCTTTATGCCCAAAAATCTCCCAAAAGCATATTTAGTAGTCAATGCAGATGAGTCAGAACCTGGTACATGTAAAGATAGAGATATATTGCGATATGAGCCACATAAGTTACTTGAGGGAATTCTCCTGGCCAGCAGAGCGATCAGCGCATCAGTTGCATATATTTATATCAGGGGTGAATTTTATAATGAATATTTAGTTCTAAAAAAGGCACTTGAGGAAGCCTATAAAGAAAACTTAATTGGAAAAAATGCCTGCAAATCAGGTTATGATCTTGATGTGTTTATCCATAGGGGTGCAGGAGCTTACATATGTGGAGAAGAAACAGCTCAACTTGAATCAATTGAAGGAAAAAAGGGCTTTCCTCGCATGAAACCTCCATTTCCTGCAGGTGTTGGACTTTTTGGCTGCCCAACTACAATAAACAACGTTGAAACTATAGCCATGGTTCCAGATATTCTGAATCGCGGAGGAGAATGGTTTGCATCTCTTGGTAAACCAAATAATACTGGTACCAAGGTCTTTTGTATTTCAGGGCACGTAAACAACCCGTGTAATGTTGAAGAAGAGCTCGGAATTCCATTACGTGAATTAATTGAAAAATACGCAGGTGGAGTGCGAGGAGGTTGGGATAATTTACTTGCTGTAATACCTGGTGGGTCTTCAGTGCCATTAATTCCAAAATCTATATGTGATACTATTGAAATGGATTTTGATTCATTAAGAACTGCACAATCAGGGCTTGGTACTGCTGCTGTAATAGTGATGAATAAATCAACTGATATAATAGCTGCAATAGAGAGGTTATCACACTTTTATATGCATGAGTCCTGTGGACAATGCACACCATGCCGTGAAGGTACTGGATGGATGTGGAGGATTATGAAGAGGATGGTGGCAGGAGATATTAAGCCTGATGAAATAGATAAGCTGCTTGACCTTACAACTCAAATAGAAGGACATACAATTTGCGCACTTGGCGATGCTGCAGCTTGGCCGATTCAAGGATTAATAAGACATTTTCGCCATGTTATCAAAGAGAGAGCGATAATTTAACTTTACTTATACTTCTTAAGCCGTTTTGCTACTTAGCAACCAGAGCTAAAAAATATTGATTCCCTTCTCTTTTAGGTGCCAATTCTACCTTTGCGATATCTTCAGTGTCTCGAATTAGCCGTTCTAATTTTTCCAGTCCAACTTCAGTGTTTATAAGCTCTCTCCCTCTAAATCTCATTGTGACTTTAATTTTATGTCCGTGGGCAAGTAAGTCTCTTGCTTGACGCAATTTTGTTCCGTAATCGTGATCACCAATATTGGGACCCAGTTTAATTTCTTTTATAGTTAATGTTTTTTGTTTCTTTTTTGCTTCACTTGCTTTCTTTTTTATATCATACTTTTGTTTGCTATAATCCAGAATTTTACATACTGGAGGGGTTGAATCAGGTGCAATTTCTACCAAGTCTAAACCAACACCCTGTGCAAGCTCCAAAGCTCGTTCTATTAGCACGATTCCGACCATTTCACCACTATGATCAACTAAGCGTACCTCCTTAGCTGTGATGAATCCATTAATTCTGTTTTTATTGTTCTTTTTAACTTGCAAACTTTAACTCCCTTAATTCAAATTAATACTTTTTAACAACAATTCAATAGCCTTCTCCAAAGAAAAAGACTCCTGTCTTTCCGATCCTAAATTTCTCACTGACACAGTTTTACTTGTAACTTCATTTTTGCCTACAATCCACAATATAAGAACCTTGTTTAGACTATGCAAACGTATCTTATAACTAATTTTTTCATTGGTCAAATCAGTCTTGACTCTCACACCTTGTTCTTTTAAGACATTGCTGATTTCTGTGGCATAACCGTCAGCCTCATTTGTAATGGTTAGAATAGCAAGTTGCGTTGGAGCAAGCCAAACTGGAAATTTTCCTGCGTAATTTTCTATCAAAATTCCAATAAAACGCTCAAAAGTCCCAAGAATTGCCCTATGTAACATGACAGGGTGATGCTTGTGCCCATCTGCCCCTATATAAAAAGCTCCCAGACGTTCTGGTAAAATGAAATCAACTTGCAATGTTCCACATTGCCAGCTTCTGCCTATTGCATCTTTCAAAACAAACTCTAGCTTTGGACCATAAAATGCACCTTCACCAGGGCTCAGTTCATAACTCAAGCCCGCTTCTTTAACGGCTTCAAGCAGCGCTTTTTCAGCTCTATCCCACACTTCATCGTTACCTGCTCTAATATCTGGACGGTCTGAAAATTTCACAGAAATTTCATTAAATCCAAGCTCTGAATATACTTCTTTTAAAAGGTCACAAAACTTTATAGTTTCAGAATTCACTTGTTCTTCCATACAAAAAATGTGTGCATCGTCTTGCGTAAAACCACGCACTCGCATCAGTCCGTGCAATGAGCCTGAGCTTTCATTTCTATGGCATGTGCCAAACTCTGCCATACGTATTGGTAAATCACGGTAGCTCCTGGTGTGAGAATTAAAAATCTGCACATGACAAGGACAATTCATGGGTTTTATTGCTAACTTTTTATTCTCAGATTCGTCAACAATAAACATATTTTCACGAAACTTATCCCAATGTCCAGATCTTTCCCACAGCTCTTTACTTACTAAAATAGGAGTTTTTACCTCAAAATAGCCATTATTTATTAGCTTCTTTCTGATGTAAGACTCAAGAACATTATATAGAATATATCCTTGTTCATGCCAAAAAACCTGCCCAACAGCTTCCTCTTGGATGTGAAATAAATCCATATCCTTGGCAATTTTGCGGTGATCACGTTTCTCTGCTTCTTTGAGGCACTCAAGATAAGCGTTTAATTCATCCTTATTTCTCCATGCTGTGCCATATATTCGCTGCAACATTGGGCCCTTTGCATCACCTCGCCAGTATGCACCCGCTACTTTCATAAGTTTAAACGCTTTAACTCTACCGGTTGATGGTGAGTGCGGACCACGGCATAGGTCAACAAAATCACCTTGCCTATAAACAGTTAGGTTTTCACCCTCTGGTATGGATGAGATAATATCAACCTTATATTTTTCGCCTATACCACTAAAGAAATCAACTGACTGCTTGCGAGTCCAAACTTCTCGAACAAATCTGTGGTTACTTTTTACAATCTCTTTCATTTTCTTTTCTATTGCGGTAAGATCGTCCGTAGTGAAGGTACGATCTGTAGCAAAATCATAGTAAAAACCGTCCTGAATTGTTGGGCCGATAGTAATCTGAGTATTAGGAAATAGCTCTTTCACTGCCTGCGCCATTATATGAGCAGCATCATGCCTTATTATATCTAAACCCGCTTCGTCACTCAGTTGTATTACCTCTATCTCTGTATCAGATTCAATTTCACGTGAGAGATCATATAACTCACCATTTACTTTCAATGCAACTGCTTCCTTTAAAACATTCGGCTGTAGTATATCAAAACCAGTAATTTTACCACTGTATTCTTTTACTTTTTGTTCGGTTGAGAAAGTAATCCTAACCATAAATAAACCTATACGGACATGTAGCTTGAAGGCGGTTTGCTTCTTCCAACGGTGTCATCCCAGTGTCACGCACATAGCCATACGAACATTCATTTTCGAAGGTAAATTGCACAGCAAATGGTGTCATTCCAGTGCTTGACACTGGAATCCAGCTTTTTTGTAATTTCATTGAAAATGTTGTATAGTGTGCTTGTTCACAATCAATTTTACTGGATCCCAGTGTCAAGCACTGGGATGACACCTTTGTGTTTGAGGCAAAACAGGCCATAACATTTAACATACTGCCCTCGCAAACAAATGTTCGTACAGTTGTGTATCAGCTACTTGGATGACACCACCCCTAGTGGGCACTGCCCCTAAATCATAATGGATAACAGGGTTATAAGCTCTGAACATTAATAATAAGGTCTATTCTTTTTTAACCTGAGTGCAATTGCGTCTTCCCAAATTTCACCATTACGCAATAACTTTTCTTTATTGTACATTAGCTCCTCTCTCGTTTCAGTAGCAAATTCAAAGTTAGGACCCTCCACAATTGCATCAACTGGACATGCCTTTTGGCAAAGTCCGCAGTATATGCATTTTGTCATATCAATATCATAGCGCGTAGTGCGGCGACTACCGTCTTCTCTTTCCTCTGCTTCAATAACTATTGCTTGAGCAGGGCAGATAACTTCGCATAATTTACAAGCTATGCATCGTTCTTCACCGTTTGGATACCTACGCAACGCATGCTCACCACGAAACCTTGGACTTAAAGGGCCCTTCTCCATAGGATACCTCAAAGTAACCTTTGGCTTAAACATATATTTTAATGTAATAACAAACCCTTTAATTAACTCTACAAAAGACCAGTACCAAGCTAATTTCTTGAGCATAAAATATTTAAAACTTGTGTCAGTCATTATAAATCATATTATCAGTTTTCAAAATAAATATTTTCACCTGGGTGACTTTTTAGGTATTTTGGTTTCTTAAGTGTAATATTGCTAAGTAGTTTATATAAATAATGACAAACACAAATGAAACTATTTTCGCTTTATCGACCGTATTTGGTAAGTCAGGAGTTGCAGTAATTAGAATTTCAGGCAACTATGCGCTTAAAGCTTTAAATCATTTTCATATTAAGAAAGAAATTAAACCAAGATTTGCTACTTTAGTTGATCTATATGATGATTTCAATCAATTGATAGATAATGGAATAATCATCTATTTCCCTGCTCCAAACAGTTTCACTGGCGAGAATGTTATAGAGTTACAAGTGCATGGAAGTAAGGCAGTCATAAAAATCATCTTGGAGGAATTATCAAAAATTTTCGTTATGGCCAGGCCTGGAGAATTCTCACTTAGGGCTTTTCTAAATGGTAAATTTGACTTAACTCAAATAGAAGGAATTGCAGACTTAATTGACGCTGAGACGAAAATGCAAGCTAAACAAGCGATTAAGCAGATATCAGGAGAATTGGAGAGACTATACAGCAATTGGAGGCAAAGATTGATAACGATACAATCCAAAATCGAAGCATATATAGACTTTCCAGAGGACATTTGGGCAGAAAAAAGTGAGTTGGAAAAAATTAATAATGAAGTGCAATCTCTCGTGCGATTGATACAAGAGCATTTAAATGATAATAGACGGGGCGAAAGGTTGCGTGAGGGTTTACATATTGTAATAACTGGTGAACCAAATGTCGGTAAATCAACTCTGTTTAATTTCTTAGCCAAGCGTGATATTGCTATTGTTTCTGAATATGCAGGCACAACAAGAGATATACTTGAAGCTCATATTGACATTGGCGAATACCCAATCATTCTCTCTGATACTGCTGGAATTCGTGAGAGTTCAGATCCAATAGAATCAGAAGGTATAAGTCGAGCGAAAAAGAGGTCTTTTGAAGCTGATTTAAGAATAGAACTATTTCCTTTTGAACAGCGTCATAATATCAATTGCAACGTTGTAAATAGCGATACTATTTATGTATTGAGCAAAGCTGACGATGTTATCAATAATCACAATATAAAAATTAATGGCATAGATTTTCTACCTATTTCTATTTTAAAGGGAATAGGTACAAACAAATTGATCTCTCTCATAAAAGAGAAGGCAGAGGAAAAATTTGGGCATGATAGAGACACTCCTGTAATCACTCGGCAAAGACATAGGAATCACATGAAGAAAGCACTGGAACATTTACAACGTTTTAATATCGATAATCCAATTGAGTTGATATCTGAAGATTTGAGGCTTGCTGCATTTGAACTTGGTGCGGTGATTGGAATTATTGATGTTGAGGAAATATTGGACAGTATATTTAGCAACTTTTGCGTGGGCAAGTAAAGCTTTTATAGATTGCTTAAAATCAAATGTTGTGATAGAAAAGAAATGGACGGATGGCCGAGCGGTTTAAGGCACCAGTCTTGAAAACTGACGTACGTGATGAGCGTACCATGGGTTCGAATCCCATTCCGTCCGCACAGCATCTCGCTATGCTAGCTGATTTTTAGAGCTTATTTGGACTATGTGGTTCATAACGCTGGAAATCTTGTCTAATCTAGCCACATCTTTTAAAAATACATCCCTTTGTAAATTGACCTTGTTAGCAAAGAAAGCTAATATCTATAAATAGATCACCATCTGAATATGAAAACCGATATAGTAATAATAGGTGCAGGACCTGTTGGAATATTCACTGCTTTTCAAGCGGGAATGCTTGATATGAGATGTCATATAATAGATGTTTTGGATCAAGCAGGAGGACAATGCACAGCTCTTTACCCAGAAAAGCCAATATACGATATACCTGGTTATCCTGTAATTACTGCCCAAAAATTAATTGAGCAGCTAATAGAGCAAGCTTCGCCATTTAAGCCTATTTACCATTTAAGTCAAAAAGTAGAAAAGATTTCAAATAACGAAGATGAAAACTTTACTATCATAACGAGCATAGGTACAGAGGTAAAATGTAAGGCTGTTATTGTTGCTGCAGGTAATGGAATGTTTGAACCTAACCGTCCACCCTTAAGTGGTATATTAGAATATGAAAATAAATCTGTATTTTACAGTGTAAATAAAATTTCTGATTTTCAGGATAAAACTGTAGTTATTGCAGGGGGGGGTGATTCTGCAGCTGATTGGACTGTAGAACTTTCTAAAGTTGTGAAGAAAATTTATGTGATACATAGAAGAAAGGAATTTCGCTGCACTCCTGAAACTAGAAATAAATTAGAATCACTTGAAATTGATGGAAAAATAGAACTGGTAGTGCCATATCAATTACACGAACTAGCAGGAGGTAATGGGCAATTGAGCACAGTGATAGTAAAAAACATTGCCTCTAAGGAAGAAAAAGAAATATCCGCTGATTTTTTGCTGCCATTTTTTGGATTGTCAATGAATCTTGGTCCAACAAACAATTGGGGTATACAGTTAGAACATAGCCGCATAGTTGTCGACCCAGCTACACTTAAAACCAGTAGAGATAGGATATATGCAATCGGAGATATAGCTATTTATTCAGGCAAACTAAAATTAATACTAAATGGTTTTGCTGAGAGCGCCATGGCTTGTTATGACATATACAAAGTAATCCACAACTCTCCAGTCAATTTTCAATATTCAACTTCAAAGGGAATTCACGGGAAAGAAAAACTTCCTTGACAAACCTCGCCAGCTCCCTTATCATGAAACTGAAGCTATTGTATTTGCTTTCGCCAATCTGCAGATTAAAAGGTAAGGATTACTTAATGTAT
>NZ_JBIXJM010000165.1:10332-10474 GCF_044752445.1 Wolbachia endosymbiont of Drosophila barbarae
ATAGATACTGTATGTCTTTACAAAACTTCATCTACATCTAGATTTTTATCTAAATAAGCTGAACGCGCTTACAAAGCGTTACAAGACATCAAAAAATGCCAATACTCGACAGAGATAGTAAAAGACTAGCTAACTCGGGGAT
>NZ_JBIXJM010000166.1:0-4827 GCF_044752445.1 Wolbachia endosymbiont of Drosophila barbarae
TATCCATTTTTTAAGTTGGCGTTTTTTAATGTTTTAAATGCTTTATAAGCGTATTTCAGCTTGTGTAGGTCAAAACCCGGAAATTTGATAAAGACATAAGGTGCACATAGTGCAAAAAATTAAACATGAGACGCCAGATACGTTGAGTTTTTTTGTCATTTAATCTGTACAGAGAAGATAAATAAATAGCTTCAGTTTCATGATAAGGGCGCTGGCGAGGTTTGTCAAGGAAGTTTTTTGTTTCTGTGGGCTACCTGGATGACAGGATTGCTCTTGAATTTGTATAGCTACATTGTCGGTAAATCTAAATTGCTTTAGTTATAGAAATAAATTTCGAGTCAGATGTGTATAAATTCTATATAATTTTTATCCTACTACTAATTTAACAAGATGGATCATATAGATATTATAAAATCAAAATTATTATTATCCGACATAGTAGGTAAAAAAGTCAGATTAATAAAAAGAGGAGATAGTTTTGTTGGGCTCTGTCCATTTCATAACGAAAAAACCCCATCTTTTTCGGTGAGCAATACTAAGGGGTTATATTACTGTTTTGGTTGTTCAGCTAGTGGTGATGCATTTGAATTTATTTCACAAACTGAAGGATTAAGCTTTAAAGAAGCATTGGAAAAATTAGCATCGGTTACAGGTGTTGAACTGCCCAAAAATCTTAGTATTACAAAAGAGAACAATAAACTATTTTTAGTGCTTGATTTAGCTGCAAATTGGTTTGCACAAAAAAATCAGGGCGTTGTAGATTATTTAAAGCAGCGTAAGATTTCACCTAAAATCATAGATAAATTTAAGATAGGTTATGCACCAAGCTCTGGTTTGAAAGAGTATTTAAACTCTTCAGGTATTGAAGACAGAATTTTGATTGATATTGGATTAGTAAACAAAAATTTTCGTGATTATTTTTATGACCGGCTGATATTTCCTATACAGAGCATTGCAGGGAGAGTTATTGGTTTTGGCGGACGTGCGCTAAGTTCTGAGCAACAGCCGAAATATTTAAACAGTCCAGAGAGTCAGCTCTTCAAGAAGAGGGAGAATTTATACGGATTAAACTTTGCTTTAAGCGAAATACGTAAAAAACAGCACATACTCGTTGTTGAAGGATATATGGACGCTATAGCGCTACATCAAGCAGGAATTAGTAATGCAGTTGCTCCGCTTGGTACCGCAATTTCTGCAGAGCAGATAAAAAATCTATGGAGATTTGCTAAAGAAATCTCCATCTGTATGGATGGCGATAGTGCTGGACGTCATGCTGCTACTCGAGTTGCAGAACTTGCTCTGCCAATATTAGAGCCTGGATACACGTTAAAATTTGTGACTTTGCCGAGTAATAAAGATCCATACGATATATGTAACGAACTGGAATACAAGAAAGAAGACGTATTGATTGCGCTTGATCACTCAACAAAACTTCATTCTGAATATTTATGGCATCACATAATCGATAGCAATTTGCAAAATTATGAAAAACTTGCTCCGGAAAAATATTCAATTCTTGAGCACAAGTTCATGGAATATGTAAATACTATTAGCAACAGCAGTATTAGAAGGTATTACAGAGATTATTTTTACAATAAGGCTAGTGAACTAAGAAGTAGCTTCAAAAAACAGATTTTTAATAGTAAAACTAGAGCAACAAAAGGTGAGTATCTTCATAACAAATCTCCAGAGCTAATTGAAGCAGAGCAAAATCAGGCCGTAATTTTGCGTATAGCCGTAGAATTTCCTAAAATCTTGAACCGTCCTATATTTTTTGAGCAATTTTCTCATTTTGAATTTACTAATGAGATGAAAAGATTACAACAGCGTATAATTGATGTAATAAGTAACAAAAGCAAACTCGATAAAGAGGCTTTGTTACAAGAATTGAAACAGTTTAACGTTATAAAGTATGTATTTGAAAAAACTAGTGTACTAAATAGCCAACTGAACGAGAGAAAATCTGCAGAAATTGTGTGGAATAATATAGTGTTACTAAAAGAGTTAAATGCATTACGAAAAGAAAGAACCGAAGCGAGGCTGAGCGGTAATCTTGACTTAGAGGAAAGGTTGATAGAACAAATAAAGCAAATAGAAAGCAGTATACAAGAAATGCAAATGGAGTTCATTGAAAAGTAGATATCGTCTCGTTAGTCAACAAGAAAATTACAAAATAAGACAATATTTTACATAAGATTGAAATTTTTAACTAATTAAGCCTTCCTCTAACAGCTTTGCCCTGTAGTTTTTGATATGGTTAGGATCACTTGAAAATGTATAATTTTTGTAGTTAGCTCTGCTGTGCATATAAAGTTTACTATTGACTTTTATCACATTATCTCACATTATCTCACATAATATGCATGTGAGAAGAATATGAACTGGAAGAATTTTCGTCTTAGTACGCGTCTCAACCTAGAAGGGCCTGTAATTGAGCAAGTGTACGAGTTAATTACTGCAGTTGATAGTGTTAAAAATAGCTGGCAGATAACGAAAAAACTACTACCACAAACAATTGAAAGATTAACTCATTCAGTTATTGTTACATCTTCTGGCGCTTCTAACCGTATTGAAGGAAATCGTCTAACCGATAAAGAAGTTGAGGATCTATATAAAAACCTACGTGTCAAAAAATTTAAAAATAGAGATGAGCAAGAAATTGCTGGCTACTTAGAAATACTTAAACTAATATTTCATGATTATACGGATATTCCAATTAGTGAGTCATCAATATTGCACATTAACAACCAGATGCTACTTTATAGTGAAAAAGATTTGTATCATAGAGGAAAATACAAAGCAAGTTCTAATAGAGTTGAGGCAAAAGATCAGAATGGAAAAGTTGTTGGTATAATTTTTGATCCCACACCACCTTACCTTGTTAGAAAGGAAGTACAAGAGCTTATTGATTGGTATCACTGGTCCTTAAATAATAAATTTAAGCATCCTCTTATTATTGTTGCTAACTTTGTTTTTGAGTATTTGGCAATACACCCTTTTCAAGATGGAAATGGCAGAACTAGTAGATTGATAACTAATTTAATGCTGTTGCAGCAGGGTTATGATTTTGTATCTATTGTATCACATGAAAAGATAATTGAAACTAACAAACTTGATTACTATTTAGCGCTTAATAAAACACAAAGTAGCTGGAAAAGTGGCAAAGAAGATATTTCCCCATGGTTAATATTTTTTCTTAATGTGCTCAAAACGCAAGCAAATGAGGCGCATTATATTCTTGAGAGGGAGAATACTGAATATTTATTATCAAGAAAACAATTATTCTTCTGGGAGTGGGCACTTAGCCTTGCAGATAAAGAATTTAGTAGAAAAGATGCTATAGAAGCTCTAGGATTTCCTCCAAGAACAGTAGAGGCAATTACAAAGAAACTGCTAGGGATGAAATACTTACAGCGTCTTGGAGAAGGCAAAGCCACTAGATATAAAGTTATTATTTAAAAGTTTTAGTATGTTTTTCGAGATTTTTTTAAATCCAGTCTTATGCACAACTTTGTTTGCAATTTTATTCGATTAAAAATTGCATTTTAGCAATAAAAAACTTACTTATTATAGGAAAATCTTGTGTTTGTTCTCATATAAAACTATTTATGGAGTGACAATGGTACATGTATTATACTTACATTTCTGATTCGAAAATTTATGCAGTTGTTTCTAACAAGATTGGTCAACAAATTCTATTGTTTAAAGATAAGAAATAAAGTAATCATCATTTCCAGTATTGCTTTTATTCTACTGTTTTTTATCAGCAGTGCATTTTTAAAAAAAGATCAGGCGGTTCATAGCGATAATGCAACTAGTAGCTTTTCAGTAAAAACTCAAGAATGTGCGCCGCAAAACCGCACTATATATTTAAATTTTTCTGGTACAGTAAATCCCTTACATAGAGCTAGCCTTGTCTCAAAAATAAGTGGTAAGATTATTGCTATTTATTTACCTGATGGTGAAAAGGTAAAAAGAGATGATGTAGTGTTAAAGATAGAAGATTATGACAGGATTGAGCAAGCTCAGAAAGCCAAAGCTTTATTAAAGCAGCGTGAAATTGAGTATGATTCCTCTCACAAACTGAATAAAAAAGGCTATGGGGCACAAATACAAGTAGAAGCAGCTTTTACTGCGTTACAAAGTGCAAAAGCTGACCTAAAAAGGCTAGAATTGGATTTAGAAAATACTGCAGTCACATCTCCTATAGATGGTTATATTGATAAAATCAATGCAAACGAAGGGGATTTTGTTAATGCTGGGCAAAAAATAGCTGACGTGGTTAATTTCGATCAAATTCTTGTAGTGTTATACGTTTCGGAAAATGAAGTAAATAAAATAGAGCTAGGCAGCACAGCTCAAATTAATTTGCTGGACGGAAAAGAATTGGCAGGTGAAGTAAGTTTTATTAGTAAAATTGCTGAGCCTAAAACTGGGTCTTATAGGGTAGAAGTAAAGGTAACTAATAATAAAATGATATCCTTGCAGGGACTAACTGCCAACGTAAGGCTACCTTCAGGCGAAAGATTTGCATATAAAGTTCCTTCTTCAGCCCTGAGCTTAAGTGACGAAGGTGCTCTTGGAATAAAGATTGTTGATGATAATAATTATGTAGTATTTGCACCAATAGAAATTGTTGATCATGAGAGCGATGGGGTTTGGATAGTAGCAAATAACGAAGGTAAACCCATAAAGTTAATAGTATTGGGCCACCTATTTGTTAAGCCTGGTGATAAGGTTTAAGACATAAGATCCTTTGACCTTACCCAGAAAAAGTGGAGAGAAAGTTTGGAATGTTTTTCACAAAGAGAATGATGAATCAAAATG
>NZ_JBIXJM010000167.1:0-1982 GCF_044752445.1 Wolbachia endosymbiont of Drosophila barbarae
TTTTGTCACTTAAAATTTTATACTATGAAATAATAACTTAAAATAAATGTTTTTATTATTTTAAACTATATTATTATATTTATAAATTGTGTATGAATTAAGTCTCCCTAATTTATAATATATGCGTAATAATTTTAGTATAAAATTGTCATACATAAGAAATCTATTTGCAAAAGAATATAAAAAAATAGAAGAATATTGTATTCTTGAAAAAAAGCAACATATTCAAATTGGCCCTGAAGAAGGAAAGCTATTAAGTTTATTTATAAAAATCCAAAAAATCAAAAGTATTGTTGAGATTGGCACGTTATACGGTTACTCGTCGATTTGCATGGCAAAAGCTCTACTAAAAGACGGTCATATATATACAATAGAAAATAATCCTCAACACTCAAGAATAGCAAAAAAGAATTTTAGTGCTTTTAATCTAAGTGATAAAATTACTCTAATAGAAGGCGATGCACTGGAAAAAATTAATGAATTATCAGCAAAAGCACCATTTGACATGATATTTATTGATGCTGACAAAAGTAGTTATCCTAAGTATTTAGATTGGGCAGAGTCATACATTAAACAAGATGGGCTAATCGTTGCAGATAACACTCTACTGTTTAACACAGTATTTTTAGAATCGCCTCCAAAAGAAGTATCAGAAAAATCATGGCATGCCATGAGGGAGTTTAATAATAGATTATCAGATGAAAAAAAATATTTCTCTATATTGGTTCCAACTGATGAAGGAATGACTGTAGCTTTAAAGCTAACATAAGTTAAAAATCAAGGTCAGCATAATGTTTAGGAGGGATTAAACCAGAAATCCTCTCTAATAATATCTCACGAAAACAAGGCTTTGATTTAACAATGGAGTACCATTCTTTTAAAATTTTACTTTTTTCCCATGGAAAACTACTTACATAATCCATTACGGAAATATGCGATGCTAAAGTAATATCAGCTAAAGTGAACTTATCAGTTGCAAGCCAAACGTTCTTGTTAATTAAGTGTTCGATGTATTCCATATGGCAAGGCAGGTTATGCTGAGCTGCATGAAGAAATCTAGAGTCAGGGCTGCGGTTAGTAATTACTTTTTCATTCATAATATACTTAGTAACTTCATTGTAAAATTTGTTATCGAACCAATTGATTAGAGCGCGTATTTTAGACTTAATAATAGTGGATGAACCAAGTAATTTGACGTCGCTATTGTAAGTCTCTTCTATATATTCACAAATGGCATTACTATCCGCTATTACAAAGTTATTATCTATTAACACTGGTACTTGCCCGGTTGGATTGATCTCCATAAATTCATTCCGCTTTTCCCACGGATTTTCATACACTAGATCACAGCCTAATTTTTTTTCTTTTAGAAAAGCTCTAACTTTTCGTGAAAATGGACAAAGAGGAAAATGATATAAAATCATAATGTTCCTCTTTTGTTATACCAATATCCTTTTTTTGTTACTCTATGGCTTGACCTACAACTGTACGAACTTTCTTTGTAGTCCACAGAAGTTTGCGTAGCAGGTAGTGTCATGCAAGTAGCTGACACTGGAATGGCTTTGTTGCATCGCTCAAGTGAAAAGAACTGGCAGTTACTGACAAAATTCATTATAAATAGCCATTTAACTGTTGAAGAAAAAATATGCCACAAAAAATGAGAGTCAGTAACTGCCATGAATATAACAAATTTCTCCAAGAAAGAGGAAGCATTTTTTGTTATATCAATGACGCCATAGAAAATTGGTACGAGAATTGTCCAAAAATGCAGGGCGGCAACTATATTTATAGTGATAAAGTTGTGATTTTGGTGCATATAATCGTCAGTTTCTTTAGAATTGGTTTAAGACAAACAGTCGGGTTTATAAAAGGGTATTTGCAACAAATAGGAAGAGATTTGGCAGTTATCAGCTATTCACAAGCATCAAGAAGGTTTAAGAAACTTAATATTAAGATAAATGATTGCAGAATTGATAAAAATA
>NZ_JBIXJM010000168.1:0-3975 GCF_044752445.1 Wolbachia endosymbiont of Drosophila barbarae
TTTGCAGCGTAAGTTAGTTGCAATTAAAAGCAGCTGAATTTCGCTTGTCAAGCGTTTAAAACATAAAAAATGCCAATATTTTAAAGCAGATAATAACCCCAGGGCTTCTTTTGCCTTTTTTTTCATTTGGTAAATTTCTTAAATATTTACGGCTAATATGAAGCTAAGTACGAACTTTGTTAAACACAACAAATGGTGTCATTCCAGTCTGGAATCCAGGAAAAAGAATGGTGTCATCCCAGTGCCCAAACACTGGGATCCAGTTTTCTTTACAAATTCACCAAAAGTGTTTCATTCTATAACATAAAACCCATACTCACCAAATCCAATGCATTACTTGCAATTAAGTTTCCTGGATCCCAGTGTCTGGGCACTGGGATAACAAAGGAGGAGGTTATTCCAGTGCCAAGCACAGACCATTTCTGGTCTCTTAAATTGCAACTAATCTAAGTATTAAAAAATTTACCAAACGAAAGAAAAGGCAAAAAAAGCCCGATGGTTGGCTAGTTACTTACATTATACTTTCAAGTATGGCGTTTTTTTATTCTAAACGCTTAATAACCGTGACTCAGCCGCTTTTAAGCCGCAACTAATCTAAATTATAAACGTTAAGAAATTTACTAAACAGAAAAAAAGGCAAAGAAACCCTAGGGTAGCTAATTATTCACTATCCATTTTTTAAGTTGGCGTTTTTTGATGTTTTAAATAGCGTATTTCAGCTTGTGTAGCTAGAAATTTGATAAAGACATGAGGTGCACATAGTGCAAAAAATTAAGCATGATTTACGCCAAATACATTAAGTTTTTTTGTCATTAATCCACTGCAGAGATTGCGAAGATAAATAAATAGCTTCAGTTTCATGACGTCCAGTACAATGTTGCAAATTAAAAATCTCTCCATCCTGTGCTGGTTCTTCGATTCTAAACGCCACCTCTACCTGGTCATAACCAATCTGAATTCGTTCTACTAATGCTTTAATGATGCCACGCTTAGTTTGCCAATCTAGCTGTTCCAAATTAGATTTTACACTGGAATAAAGACTCTTTATACTGTTGATGATAAGGTTCATTCCCTTCTCTATTGCTTTTTGATCAACTACCTTTTTCTTCTCTTCTTCTATCCCTCCTAAGAGTTCCCTCATTCTTTTCATCGTCTGTTTAAATTCTTCCTCACTTATATATCCTTTATCTCCTACATTTTCTTGACTATAATAGTCTTCCATTAACTTTTCGATGCCTTGTTTTATTTGATTTTCCCTTCTTGCAAACTTCTTATCTGATGATTCATCATTTTTATTTTCTGCAATTCTACGGTGATACTCATTTTTTATTATCTCTGGGTTTTTTAGTAAATTTTTCACCTTTTCCCATATAGCTGTTTCTAACATATCTGTACGGACCAATTTATTAGTACACTTCTCCCTACCATCAGTAATACGTATAGTACTACTACAGCGATAATAGCTAAACTTTTTTCCCTCAACTCCACATTGTGCACCACTATACGCATATCCACAGTTTTGACACACAACTAGACCTTGTAATAGATATTTCTTTTTTCCTCCCTCTCTCTTCATCCTTGCTCTTTTTCTATTTTCATCCAGTTGCTTTTGTACTTTATTAAATAACCCTTCATCAACTATTTTTGGTACTGGTATATAAATCCAGCTGTCCTCATCTGTGCGACAGATAGAAACCTTTTGTTTATTTCTTTCTCTTTTTTCAACCCTCTTTAATTTACCAAACGCTGCTTGTCCTTTATATGCTGGATTTCTTAACACCTTCCAAATTATTATTGGACACCACACCTTCTTTCCAGTTCTTGTTCTAATTGACTTATCTCTTAGTCTACGTATCACTTCCCTTATACTTATTCTCTCTTGCCCTACCCACATGAATATCTGCTTTACTATTTTTGCTTCCTCTTCATTTATTTCAAACTTTGTCTTTTCTCTATCTACATGCTTTATACGATTATAACCAAAAGGTGCAATGCCAATTACACTTACACAGCCTTTTTTTGCTCTATGGAGTTTTCCCCTACGACTACGTTCCATAATCTTTGTACACTCATATTCTGCCACTAATCCTTGCATTCCCAATAACAATTTAGACTCTGGATTATTTTCAGTCTTATGATTTAAGAATATTACTTCTACTCCTGCTTTTTCAAATTCATCAAGTAATATCATTTGATGTGCAGATTTTCTTGATAGTCGGTCAGGTGAATGAATATAAATTTTATCAATTTGATCTTCTCCTACTTTATCACGTAATGCATCTAAACCTTCACGTTCTAAACTCCACCCACTAAGCCCATCATCCTTAAATTCATACTCATTCAATAACTCATGCTTATCTGCAGCAATTCTATGCTTGAGCTCGGCAATTTGACTCTCTATTGTATTGTTCTGCGCTTGACTCTTCGATGAAACTCTTGCATATAAGGCCACTGTTATCATTTTTCTTTATCTCCTTTTCATTGTTTCTTTTTACCGCATACCTTAGTAACATCTCATAGGCGTCTGCTAGATGTTGTTCCGCTAATTCATCTGGCTCGTATCGGCAAGTTAATGTTCTTTTTCTCATAGTTTCTCCTGCAAATGTTTTTGTAGTGCAAGGAGCCTTACCACTCCTTTTTTCCATCAATCCATTTACTCTTATGAAAAAGACCAACTTTTATCAGCTACAGCCTTCAAATTTGGTCTAGCCCTTCCTTTGCCAACTGCTGTTGCGCTTTCTGATACGACTCTTATTTTTTTAACAAACTTTCCATTTTCTCTGTTTCTTTCTTTAATACCTCGGCTATTTCTTTGCTATTTTTCGCATAATCCATCGCTGTTATTCCAAATTTATCTGCTTGCTCTATTTCAGCCCCTGCTTTTACTAGCTCCTCCACTATTTCTTTTTCTCCTACCATACATGCAAGATGCAGCGGAGTGCATTTATTGCCATACTCTTCAGCATTTACATTCCCTCCTGATTTTATCAATTCTCTAACTGTTTCTAGACGTTTCTCCGTTATCGCTAGATGCAGTGCTGTATGTCCTTTTACATCTGCTGCATTCACATCTACTCCTTTTTCGATTAATAACCTCACTGTTTTTACCTCTACTGCATAATGTAGAGCTGTTCTTCCTTTTTCGTCTCTTTCATAAATATTTTTAAACGAGTTCTCTAATAGAGACTTATCTTTTTTACCCAGCTTTACCATAACTTACCCCACCTTTTCTTTAAACCTAAGCCTTCCTTTTTACCACCTCATCTATCATTGCATTCACTTGGCTGATTATCTTGCTTGCTAAATTTTGACATTCTTTCTTTATTAGCGATTTGTCTCTCTTCCTTATTTCTCCTATCTCTATTATTTTTAGCTCCGGCATGTAGCTTCCATTCAACATGTCTGCTATTTCTCCCACTAGCCCCTCTATTCCATAGCACGTCAGTTCTCTACTTTTTGTTATTCCTCCTTTTTCTCTCAAAAATTTACTCGCCTTTTCACTCTCTTTGCTATCACATAGACGATACTTTTCACTTTCCCAGATGTAATACATTGGCGTTGCGCCGTACTTATTCAGTTGATTAACTTCAGCTCCAGCCTTTACCAGCTCTTTTATTATTTCAACTCCTGCTCCTCCCATCTTGCACGCAGAGTGGAGTGGCGTACATCCAGTGACATATTGAGTGGCATTTACTTCTGCTCCCGACCTTAGCAGCACTTTTACATTTTCTAAACTCTTTGCGAATACTGCACAGTGTAGAGGTGTATAACCATTTTTATCTCTTGCATTTACCTCTGCTCCTTTTTTTATTAATAATCTCACTGTTTTGTAATCAGAGATTTCTACTGCTTGATGCAAGATCGTCTCTCCTTCTTCATTTCTTTTATTAATGTCTTTAAATCCGTTACTTGATACTTCTTTAAAAAACTTACTCTTGCTAAAACTCATTTCATACCTCACAAAATTAGCTTTTC